>CASDRL010000065.1 GCA_949283145.1 uncultured Clostridia bacterium
CGAAGCCGCAACGCTCGGCGCACTTTTATTATAAAGTATGGGGGGTGTGGGTGGGAAAGAAAGTTCCACTGTCACACGGAGTGAAAATCAGAGAGCACCGCGATAGTTTTTGAGCGGAGTGAGAAAACGAGGAGCGGGGCGAACGTCCGCATTTTCACGACGTGATGAGGAGCAGCCGCGCGGCAGGCGAGCCGACCGCCGCAGCAGAGCGGCGCACGGCGACGAAAACGCGCGGAATGCGACGTGGGAGCGCGAGGGATTAAATCCCTCGCAAGGGGGCACGGGGGAAACTCCCCCGATTCACTTAGAGCGATTGTCGCAGAGGTTGTCCAGCGCGATGACGAGCGCGGTCATGAAAGGCATATCCTCGGGCGACGCTTCGAGGGAGAATGCGTCCGCGACCACGGTGATCTGCCTCTCCAAGATGGCGACGGGCACTCCGTCACGCAATATGGTGGAAGAGCGTCCGAAGAATTTGCCTTGGACGGTGTATTGTCCTTTTTCGGTGTCCGCATAAAGACGGGTGAGGTCGAACGCCTTGCTGTACACGGTGGCGACTCTGTTGCCCTCAGCGTCCTTGATGTAAGTCTTGTGCCTAATGGGGTTGAACCAACGGTTGCGGATGACGAAAAGCGTGTTGCCTTCCAAGTCGCACATTATCTTTCGCCTGCCTATGCTGAACACTCTGCCCTTGACCTTGTAAACGGGGTTGCCGCTTATGTCCGTGACATCGGAACCGCCGCCCCATGAGATCAACTTGTTTTTGATGAAAACTTTCATAATGCCCTTCCTCTTTTTTGGCAAAGAAAGAAAAACGCCCGGTGCAAGCCCAAGCGGACTTCCTCTCTATGCTTCCCTAAACCCTGATGTCATCATACAACAAACATGACAAAAAGTCAATATCATATGCAAATCTTGCAAAATGTATCATTATCTTTACGCGTCACGATACGCACGGTTTCGTCGTGTTCAAGCACGCTTCGAATAGGCGTCTCGTCTCGGGGGTGAGTAAGAATTCCCCCTCCTTCCCTTCGGGCTTTCCTCCCCCGTGTCCGATTAGAGTATCGTCCTCCTAAAATGCGGGACTAACTTCCCGCCTCTTGAAAAAAGTTTAGGTCTCGCACTGACATAATCGAGCGGCGAACAGTACTCACTGAGAACCCGGCACGGGCGGAGGAATTCGGCACTCGCGCACGACGCCCGTGCCTACTTAATGTTCCGTCGGCGCTCGGCACTCACTTAGCGCGCCGCGGCGTTCAAGCGGCGGTTGCGCCGCCTGTGAACGCTTGGCTGAGCGGCGCGTAATTCCGTCTCCGAAAAAGAGACGGCGTGCTCGAAGACACTTCGAATAAGTGAGCGTCGCACTCGGGGACGCCCGCTCCTGCTTTATATAAAATGCGCCGAATGCTGCGAGTGGAACCGCAGCCTTCGGCGCAATATTATAAAAGTATGGGGTCGAGGGGCATAATGCCCCTCGCGGGGTGCATGGGCGCTGCCCCTGCCCGGGTCAAGGGGTGGAACCCCTTGCCGGGATCACTTTAACTTGACCACGACGACGCTGTCGGCGGGGATGCGGGCGACGATCCTGCCCTTTTCGAGGGACGCGTCGCCGGTGATGATGCTCATTGCTTTGCCGATGACGCCGACGGAAGTCGCGCCCTCGCCTGCCGTGGAGGGAGAGACGTAGTCGTCACCGTAAAGTTTTCTGACATCTAAGCGCCTCTTTTGCGCGAGCTTGGTCTTGTTGAAGAAACACACGGCGATGCCGCCGTCGGCGAGAGGCTTGGCGAGGATGTCCACGGCGCCGCAGCGGATGCGTTTGGCTTGTTTGCCGAGGGGATCCTGATCGATGGCGATGAGGTCGCGGTTGGTGACGATGTCGAGGACGGGCTTGGTGATCTTTCTGAGGTCGTTGCCGAGCACAAGGGGCGCGGACATCATGCACCACAGCGCGAAGTGGGACATGTTCTGCGCGCGGGTGAGCTTGCCGTTGCCGACCTCGAGCATATCGGGGTCGTTGAAGTGCCCGGGAGAAGCGTATTTCCACAGCTTGACGTTGCGGGAATAGATGATCTTGATCCAATACCACCACGGACGGATGTCCGGGGTGGTGCGCCACATATTGCCCGCCGAAGCGCCCCACAGCCAGGGCTTGCGGAAACCCCACTCGCAGATGGAGAAGAGGATGGGCTTGACGGGCTCGCCCGTCGCTTCCGCTCTTTCGAGGGCTGCCTCTTTGAGCAACCGGGACATGCGGCGATATTGGATGGCGGCGCTGTCGCGGGCGTTCGCCACGGGGTTGCCGAGCTCGATGACGTTCCTGCCCGCCTTGAGCTTCACGACGGTCTGGAACCGCGCGGTGAGATTGTAATGCTTCTGCGGCGGGAACATGATGCCCTCCGACTCCACGCCGTTGACGGTGACGCCGAGATATTTCTCATATCTGCCGTACTTCTTTATGCAGACGGTGAGGACATAGTCGCCGTCCGCGTCCGCGACGACGTTTTCAAAGCGGATGCTGCCCTTGCCCGCGTCCAGCCCGGAGACATACTGCCCGCCGGGGAGAGGGGCGCATTTCATCCTGCGCGCGAGCCCGCGCAGCACGGCGTTGGACACCTGATAGTCCGCCGCCTTGCCGCTGCCGAGAGGCGCGACCTCGATGGCATAGACCAGCGGCGCATAACTCGGCACGGGGATGTTGTGGCAGAAATCGTACTTGAAATATTCCGCACCCCACCTTGCGAGCGTACGCGCGTCGGCGCGCTCTCTTCCGAGGCTCGCGGGCAGATCCTCGCAGGTCAGCGTGCCGTTGGAGGAATAGAGCCCCGCCTTGATGCCCATATCGTTGAGCTCGCGGATGACGGCGGGGATGCCGTCCGGGAACCGCACCAGGTCTCCCTGCCACTCCCCGTTCTCGTCGCGCATGTTGGAGTGCCAGTTGTCGTCGAGATTGATATAGCGATATCCCGCCTCATAAAGCCCGCTCTCTTTGAGCGCGCGGGCGGTGTCGATGATGAGATCGTGGTCGATGTTGTTGCGGAAAGTGTTCCAGCTCGACCACCCCATAAGGGGAGTCGTCCGCACCCCATTCTCATAGACGGGATGCTCCGCACCCGTCTCGATCTTGGGCGCGAAAAGTTGCCTTATATAACAAAACGGACACATTTTGTTGCGTTTCTGCATAGTTTAACCTCTTGTTGCGTGATCGGCGGGAGCGGCGTCTCCGCCTTCCCGCTCCGGCTTGCGTCCTCGGACGGGCGCGGTCTGTTCTCTCGCGAGCGATGTTTCATCCGTATTATTTCGAGCCGGCACGCCGGGACGTATCGTTACGGTTTGGCGTACCACACGTGAGCCTCATAAGGTTTCAGCGTCTCCGCCATGGAGCCCGAGTAGTTGGAGATGAGGTGCTTCGCGCCCGCGGGCACGTACTTTGCCGCCTTCCCCGCGGGGACATTCCCGTCCGTCATGTTGATGACGACGATGAGCTTCCCGCCGTCGTCGGCGACCTTCTCGTAGGCGAAGATCTTCTTGCTGCCCGCGAGACGCTCGACATATCTGCCGTAGATCGCCGCGTCCTTATACTCCTTTCTCAGCGCGATGACTTTGCGGTAGTAATTGAGGATGGAGTCGGGATCCTTCTCCGCCGCCTCAACGTTGATCTCCTTATAGTTGGAGTTGACGTGGAACCACGGCGTCCCCGTCGTGAAGCCCGCATTCGCGTCCGCGGTCCATTGCATACAGGTGCGCGCGTTGTCGCGGGCGGCGTAGGCGCAGTTCTCGAACACCTTCTTTGCGGAGAAGAGGTGCGTCTTCTCCATGATGTCCTTGGCGCAGAAGGTGGCGACGTCCACAAAGTCGTCCCAGCTCTTGAAGGGATAGTCCAACATGCCGATCTCCTGCCCCTGATAGACAAAGTGTGTGCCGGACATGAAGGTGTAAAGCGTGGCGAGAGCCTTGCCGCTCTCCACGCGATACTTCTCGCTGCCGTAGCGGGAGATGACGCGGGGCTGATCGTGGTTTTCGAGATAGTTGGTGTTCCAGGCGACGCCGTACATCTTGTGCTGCCAGTTGCGGTACACCTTTTTGAGCTTGCGGAGATTGAACTTTGTCCTGAGGTAGCTGGTCATGAAGCAGTCCGCCTCCATGTGCTGGAACTGGAACATCATGTCAAGCTGCTGATCCTTGCCCTCGGTGATATATTTGAGGGCGTTTTTCGGGGTCATCATGGGCGCCTCGCCGAGCTGGAAGGCGTCGTAATTCTTCACCACCTGCCTGTATTCCATGAGATATTTGTGGATGTTGGGGCCGGGGGAATAGTGCTCCATGCCGCGCATGACGGGGATGGGGAAGCCGTTGGGCAGCCCCTCGCGTTTGCTGATGTAGGTGATGACGTCCTCGCGGAAGCCGTCCACGCCCATATCAAGCCAGAACTTCATCACCTTTTTCACTTCCTCACGGACGGCGGGGTTGTCGTGGTTGAGGTCGGGCTGCTCCACCGCAAAGAGGTGCAGATAATACTCCCCCCTCTCCTCGTTCCACTCCCACGCATTGCCGGGGAATGTGGACATCCAGTTGTTGGGGAACTTCTTGCCGTCCTTGCCCCTGCCCGGACGCCAGATGTAATAGTCCTTATACTTGGGGTCCTTCGCCGCGCTCTTCTTGAACCACTCGTGCTCATTCGAGGTGTGATTGACCACCAGGTCCATGATGATCTTCATCCCCCTCGCGTGCGCGCCGTCGAGGATGGCTTTGAAGTCCTCCATCGTGCCGTACTCGGGGTTGATGTTGTAGTAGTCCGCGATGTCGTAGCCGTAGTCGTTCTGCGGAGACACGTAGACGGGCGAGAACCAGATCGCGTCCACGCCCAGACTTTTGATGTAATCGAGCTTTTCCAGGACGCCCTTGAGGTCGCCTATGCCGTCGCCGTTGCCGTCACGGAAGCTGCGCGGCCAGATCTGATAGACCGAAAGCTCTCTGAACCATTTTCTTTCCATAATTCCCTCCCTTACGTTAAGGTCACTATTTATTATAATAACAATTATTTCTTCTACTTTCAAGACCTTATTTCCGCTCTCCCCCGCCCGCCGCAAAAAATCTCAACGAATTTTGCCCAACCTCTTGACTCCCATTCGATCTTCGTTTATAATAATAGTAACGATTATCATTAAGGAGGAGAAGATGCAAGCCGAGTGCGCCGCAAAACGCAACACCCGCCAGAAAGCCGCCATCGAAGCGGCGGTGCTCTCCTCTTCCGATCATCCCACCGCGCTCACCGTCTGCGAGCGCGTGCGGGAGAGCGTGCCGGGCATCAGCCTCGGGACGGTGTACAGGGTGCTGGGCGCCCTTGCAAAAGAGGGTCGGATCAGGGAGATATTCCTCCCCGACGCGCCGTCCCGCTTTGACAAGACGACGTGCACTCACGCGCATTTTCTTTGCACCGGCTGCGGCAAAGTCAGCGACGTCCACGTGGACGAACAGCACTTTGTCGAGCACGCCAAAGAGAGCTGCACGGGAGCGCGCATAGATGAGGCGGAAATCGTATTCAAGGGTTTATGCGCCGAATGTAAGGGGGTAAAGTTATGAATTTGCTGTTCAAGATCACCTACGGGCTCTATGTCCTGACCTCGGAGGCGGACGGGAAGGCGGGCGGATGCGTCATCAATACGCTCTCGCAGCAGACCTCGGAACCGGAGAGGTTCTCCGTCACCGTCAACAAACTCAACTTCACGCACGACCTCATCATGAAGAGCGGGAAGTTCGCCGTGGCGCTGCTTTCAAAGAGCGTGAAGTTCGACCTCATCAAGGGCTTCGGGATGCGCAGCGGCAGGGACGCGGACAAGTTCGCAGGCGTCAAGACCGTCACCGCGAAAAACGGCTGCAAGGTGCCCGCCGAGGGCGTCATCGGCTGGTTTGAGATGAAGGTGGAGAAGACGATAGACTTCGGCACGCACACGATGTTCGTAGCATCCGTCACGGACAGCGGCGTGCTGGACGAGAAGGGCGAGGAGCTCACCTACGCCTACTACCACAGCGACGTCAAGCCCAAGCCCGCTCCTCCCGCTCCCGCAAATGCGGACGAGGAAGTGTGGGTGTGCAGGATATGCGGCTATGTCCATCACGGTCCCCTGCCCCAAGACTTTGTGTGCCCCATCTGCAAGCACGGCGCACAGGACTTCGAAAAAATGAAAACCGTCGGCTCTTCCGCCGATGAAATAAAAGAAAACAACACAGTTGTGAAAGGAGAAAAAATTATGGCAAAATTCAGATGCACCGTTTGCGGTTATGTCCACGAAGGCACCGAAGCCCCCGAGAAATGCCCCCTCTGCAAGGCTCCCAAAGAGAAGTTCGTCAAGATCGAAGAGGGTGAGAGATCCTGGGCGGCAGAGCACGTGATCGGCGTCGCCAAGGGCGTCCCCGCCGACATCATGGAAGGGCTCAAAGCCAACTTCGAGGGTGAGTGCACCGAGGTCGGTATGTATCTCGCCATGGCGAGAGCCGCGCACCGCGAAGGCTATCCCGAGATCGGTCTCTACTGGGAGAAAGCCGCCTACGAAGAGGCGGAACACGCCGCCAAGTTCGCCGAGCTCATCGGTGAAGTCGTCTCCCCCTCCACCAAGGAGAACCTCATGAAGAGAGTCGAGGCGGAGAACGGCGCCACCCAGGGCAAGTTCGACCTCGCCAAGCGCGCCAAAGAGGAAGGGCTCGACGCCATCCACGACACCGTCCATGAGATGGCTCGCGACGAAGCGCGTCACGGCAAAGCCTTCGAAGGCCTGCTCAACCGCTACTTCAAGTAATATCTCTTGCCGAGGGCACTCCCAGGCAAACAAAGATGTCCAAGGGGCTCTGCCCCTTGACCCCGCGAGGGGCATCATGCCCCTCGACCCCGAACATTTATATAACATTGCGCCGAAGGGCGCGGGCTCTGCCCTCACCCTTCGGCGCATTTTTTATAAAGCATGGGGCGTGCGGGATGAAAACTTCGTCGTGTTCAAGCACGCTTCGAATAGACTGTTCGTCTCGGGGGTGAAGAACAAGGAAAAGCCCCGTCGGGAGGCGGAGCGTACAATGACGTACGTGAGCATCCACGACGGGGACTTTGACACAGTTATTCGCCAATCTGCCCCACGAGAAAAATCAAAGATTTTTCCCGCAGGGACCCCGGGTGCCCTTTTGTAAAAAACCGCGATATTAGAGCGTCAGACAAGGAAAAGCCGCGTCTCCCGGACGCGTGGCGTACTTCTCCGTACGCGAGCGGTCGGGGGCGCGGTTTTGACGCAGTATCACGCCTAATAGCGCGGTTTTTTGACTTTGGTTTCGCAATACTCGCAGCGGTATATATCATGCGTCGCGTCACGCAGGGAGAACATCTGTTTGAGGTCGGTCTCGACGGCAGTGACGCACTTGGGGTTGCCGCAGCGGTAGGTGCCGAGGTCGGTGAGGGGACGACGAACGGGATCGGGGAATTCGCCGCTTTCGGCGTCGGCGAGGAGTTTCAATATTAGCGCCATGCGCATGAATTTGCCGTATTCCACTTGACGGAAATAGCAGGCGCGAGGGTCGTCGTCCACGTCGACGTTGATCTCCTTGACTCTGGGCAGGGGGTGCAGGACGCTCATGTCCGCCTTTGCCGCTTTCATCTTTTCGGCGTTGAGGACGTAGCTGTCTTTCAGGCGCTCATACTCGTTGATGTCGGAGAAACGCTCGCGCTGGATGCGCGTCATATACAGGACGTCGAGATCCGCGATGCAGTCCTCGATGGTGCGGCACTCCGTCCACTCGGCGGAGCGGGGCTCCAGGATCTCGTAACGGACATAGTTGGGGATGGTGAGCTCGGGGGGCGAGATCATCACAAAGCGGTTGCCGGGATAACGCGAGAGCGCGTTGATGAGGGAGTGTACCGTGCGCCCGTATTTGAGGTCGCCGCAGATGCCGACGACGAGGTGATCCAGCCTGCCGTGACGGTTCTTGATGGTGAGCAGATCCGCGAGCGTCTGGGTGGGGTGACAATGCCCGCCGTCACCCGCATTGACGACGGGGACGATGCTCCTCTGCGACGCGGCGAGCGCCGCGCCCTCGAGAGGATGACGCATGGCGATGATGTCCGCATACGCGCCAACCGTGCGGATGGTGTCCATGACGCTCTCCCCTTTTGTGGTGGAACTTGCGGAAGCGGAAGCGAACCCGAGCGTGCTGCCGCCGAGCTCCAGCATCGCCGCCTCGAAACTCAGCCTCGTCCTGGTGGACGGCTCGAAAAAGAGGGTGGCGATCTTCTTGCCCTCGCAGGCGTGCGCGTACTTCGCGCGGTGCGTCATGATGTCCTCCGCCGTGGCGATGAGCCCGTCTATCTCGGCGGTGGTGAGATCGGAGATGTCGATGAGATGTCTCAGCCTTTTCATTTCAAAACCCGTATTTTATCTCTTGTTTTTTGAGGCTTCAACCGCGCTTTTGCGCGGGATGCGTTCATTTGTTGATCCAGCTTTCGTCGGACGGATCGTCGCGGAAAGCAAGGATGCCCGTCTTTGCGGCAGCGGGGATATAGCCCTCTTCAACGGCGACGTCGAGCAGCTCGTCCAGGTCGCACAGACTGACGGCTTTGACCTCTGCCTCGGCAAGGCGCTCCTTTGCCTTCTGCATCCCGTAGGTGAAGATGCTCACCATGCCGATGACGTCGGCGCCCTCTTCGCGGAGCGCGTCCACCACCTCGAGGGAGCTCTTCGCCGTGGAGATGAGGTCTTCAACGACGACGACTTTCTGTCCCTTTTCCAACCTGCCTTCGATGCGGTTCGCTCTGCCGTGATCCTTGGCGCCGGAGCGGACATATCCCATGGGCAGACCCGTGATGTGCGCCATGATGGCAGCGTGCGCGATGCCCGCCGTCGCGGTACCCATCAGCACCTCGCACTCCGGGAAGTGCTCTCTGACCAGCTTGACCAGCCCTTCTTCCACCTTGGTGCGCACCTCGGGCGCGGTGAGGGTGAGACGATTGTCGCAATAGATTGGGCTCTTGATGCCGCTTGCCCATGTGAAGGGCTGCTCGGGACGGAGGAACACCGCCCCTATTTTCAGAAGTCCTTCCGCCACGGTTTTCTTGATGTTATTCATAAGTGTCCGTCTCCTTATACTGTTTAAGAATATATGACCTTAGTCGCTTCGAACAAGCTACTCGTTAGGAGTTGCTTATCCCCCTCCAACCCGGGGACCCCACAAAATGCATGCATTTTGCGGGGAGCCCCATTCGGGCTTTCCTCCCCCGTGTCCGATTAGAGTGCAGTCCTCCTAAAATGCGGAACTTACTTCCCGTCTTTTGGAAAAAGTTTGTTTCTCGCACTAACATAATCGAGCGGCGAACAGTACTCACTGAGAACCCGGCACGGGCGGAGGAATTCGGCTCTCGCGCACTACGCCCGTGCCTACTTAATGTTCCGTCGGCGCTCGGCGCTCACTTAGCGCGCCGCGGCGTTCAAGCGGCGGCTGCGCCGCCTGTGAACGCTTGGGTGAGCGGCGCGTAATTCCGTCTCCGAAAGAGAGACGGCGCATTCATGTTTTATCACACCCGGAAATCTTCGACGCAGCGGCGGTATGCCGCGACGGGATCCTCCGCCGCGGTGACGGGACGCCCGACGACGATGTAGTCGGAACCGAGTTCGCGCGCTTTCGCGGGAGTGGTGACTCTCACCTGATCCCCTTTGCTCGCGTCGTCAAAGCGGATGCCGGGAGTGACGGTGAGGAAACCCTCTCCGCACACCTCGTGCACCTTGCCCGCCTCGAGCGGAGAGCAGACCACGCCGTCCAACCCCGCGGATGCGGCGTTTGCGGCATAGTGCATGACCGTCTCGTCCATGGGACGGTCTATCCAGAGCTCCTTGTGCATGACCTCTTCGCTAGTAGAGGTGAGCTGCGTTACGGCGATGAGCAGAGGTCTGCTGCCGTCCGCACGGGTGAGACCTTCGAGCGCCGCCTTCATCATCGCGACTCCGCCGCCCGCGTGCAGGTTGCACATGTCGACGTCGAGGGCGGAGAGCACCGCCATGCTGCGCTTCACGGTGTTGGGGATGTCGTGCAGTTTGAGGTCGAGGAAGAGTTTGTGCCCGCGGCGCTTGATCTCCTTGACGATGTCAGCGCCCGCGGCATAGAAAAGCTCCATGCCCACCTTGACGAATGGCTTGCGCTCCTCCCCCGCGAACTTGTCGAGGAACGCGAGGGTCTCCTCCGCGGAGGGGAAATCCAATGCTATGATGACGTCCTTTGCCATATGCACCTCTCAGGCGTTTGCCACGCCGATAATTTCCTTCAAAGAATTTATGCCGAGCTCCTCCATGACGAGAGGGAGCTCTTCCACTATGCGTTTGCAGGCGAAA
>CASDRL010000066.1 GCA_949283145.1 uncultured Clostridia bacterium
CAAGTTTGGCTGAGCGGCGCGTAATTTCGTCTTCGAAAAAGTACTCGTCGTTCTCGAAGACGCTCCGAATGAGTGTGCGTTTGTGAGCGGCTCCACTCCGAATAAGATAACATCGGGTCTAAGAAAGTCACACTCAGAGTTTTCGTTATTCCGTCTCCGAAAGAGAGCCGTCGGGCTCGGAGACGCCCGCACAAACGCTAATTCGCTGAGGGCGTCATTTCGATGAAGTGCGCAAATAATGTCGTCAATTCGCTGAGGGCGTCATTCGGATGAAGAACAAGGAAAAGCCCCCGTCGGGAGGCGGAGCGTACACGGACGTACGTGAGCATCCACGACGGGGGCTTTGACGCAGTTATTCGCCGAATGACGCCCTCAGCTTATGAGGAAGGAGAGGGTGTGCACCTTATAAGGGGCTATCTTATAGGGCTTTTTCACACATGCCAAGGCGGGAACGTCGCCGCCGACGCCGCGCTGCCTGCCGTCGATGAAGACGTAGACGCCGTCATTGTTTTTGGCGAGCTCGTGGAGATGGGAGGCGCGTTCGAGAGCCTCTTTGGAGTAGTTGTGGCAGGAGAACTCGAAGGGGCGGTCTATGGCGGAGAATCTCACGCCGTCCTCACCGCCGACCGCGAGCCAGCGCGCGTCGCAGTGGTTGCCGTTTTCCTGCGGGACGAGATAGTCGTGCTGGAAGTCTTCCACTTTGCCGTTGTAGACGCCGAGGGGCGCGGAGGTCTTTCTGTCGCAATAGTTCTCGTGAGGTCCCCTTGCGAAGAACTCCATGTCGTCGGAAGAGGCGAGCTTCATCTCGAAGCCGTAGCGCGGGAGCCCGAAGAGAGAATTCATGCAGGTCATGGTGATCATGAGCCCTTTGTCCGTCGCCTCGTACTTTGTCTTGAGGCTGAGCATCTTGGGCATATACCAGTCTATCTCCACGCCTTTGTCCGTGACGGTGCACTTGGACTTGACGATGCTCTCGGTGGCCTTTTTGAAAACGTATTTGCCGAACACCGCCTGAGCGATGGGCGGCAGCTGCGGCGACTTGTCGTTGTCGATGGGCGCACGCCAGAAATTGGGTTTTATCGGTTCGATCAGCTTCTCTGAACCGTTGATAACGAGAGAAGAGATATATCCGCTGTCTCCGTCAACCTTGGCGGTGAGAGCCCCGCATTCGATGACGATATCGTTGCCTTCGCGGCTGACTGCCTTGCCGCCTTCAAAGGCGACGGAAGCGGGTCTGAAGCCGCCGAGTTCGAGCTGTTCCGTCGCTACGGCATAGCCCGCCGGGATGCCTCTTTCTTCCTCTTTCTGGACTGCGGCGACATTGATCGCACACTCGTCGAGAAGCTCAGGAAGGTCGAACGGGATGTCCGCATATCCGGTCTCTCCGGGGAGAACGGCGGGCATCGCGACCATCGCCTGCTTGGTCTTGACGCCGTTTTCGAGCAGCTCCACGGCGAGCGCAAAGCGGCTGAGATCGGAGAAAAGATATTCGTTGGTCACGGCGATCTTGCCGTCCGCGAGCGCGAACTGCACCTGCTGATAGACCTTCTTCACCTCGTAAAGAGCGGGATTGGGCGAACGGTCGGCGCGCACGATGCCGTTGAACGCGAACGTGCCGTCGTTGGGTTCATCGCCCCAGTCGCCGCCGTAGGTCCATTCCACCGTGCCGTCGGACTCGACGCGCTTGATGGATTGATCCGCAAAGTCCCATATGTAACCGCCGCACAGCCTGTCATAGCGTTTGAAATCAGCCCAGTAATCCGCAAAATTGCCGAGGCTGTTGCCCATGCAGTGCGCATATTCGCAGAGGATGAACGGTTTGTCCCTGTACATATACGGCAGCAGGAGATGTCCGAAGGGCGCCCACAGCGCCTGGGAGTGCATGTGCATCCTGTTTTTGCCGACCTCTTTCATCTGCCCCTGCTGGGTGTACATTTCGCTCATGATGTCGGTGACGGTGATCCATGCGTCGCACTCGTAATGCACGGGACGCGTCTTGTCGAGAGCGCCCGCTATGCGCTTCATTTCGCGGAAGGCACGTCCGCCGCCGCCGGATTCGTTGCCGAGAGACCAGAAGAGGATGCAGGCGTGATTGCGGTAATTGCGCACCATGTTCTCCATCCTGCGGCAGCAACGGTCCACCCAGATGCTCCTGCTGCGCGGGACGTGCATCGCAAGCCCGTGAGTCTCGAGGTTGTTCTCGGACATTACCATCATGCCGTAGCGGTCGCAGAGGTCGTAGAACGCGCGGGAATTGGGATAATGGCTGGTGCGCACGCTGTTGATGTTGTTGCGGCGCATCAGGATAAGATCCTTCTCCGTGAGCTCCGCGGGCACCGCGTGACCGTGCTCGGGGTGGAACTCGTGACGGTTGACGCCGCGGATCTTCAGCTTTTTGCCGTTGAGCAGGATGACGGGATCCTCGTCGCCGCGCTTGGGCAGGATCTTCACTTCGCGGAAGCCGAAGTTGAGGCTGCGGCGGTCAAGCTCCTCTCCGTCCGCGCCGAGCAGCACGACGGTCAGCTTGTAAAGATAGGGATCTTCACTGCTCCAAAGCCTGGGCGCGGTCACATCGCTTTCGAATTTCACGACGCTCCTGCCGTTCTCCGCCACATCGGCGAGAGGAAGTGTGCCCGACGCCACCGAGTCGCCCTTGGCGTCGGTGAGCATGACGGAGATCTTTCCGCCTGCGAGCGCGGTGCGCTTGGTGTCCACCTGGATGCCCGCACAGAATTTCGCGCTGCCGTATCCTTTGGGGAAGGACGCCCTGGCATAGATGTCCGCCACCCTCGCCGACGGCACGAAAATGAGCATGACGTCGCGGAAGATGCCGGAGAGACGCCACATATCCTGGTCTTCGAGATAGCTGCCGGTGGTGTAGCGGTAAACTATGATCTTGAGCTCGTTGACGCCCTCTTTGACGAGGTCGGTTATGTCATACTCCTGATAGTCGAAGCTGGACTCGGAATAGCCCGCGAAAACGCCGTTGACGTATACCTCCGCGCCGCTGTTCGCGCAGAATTCGACATGCACTCTGCCCTCGACGGCGCCCAGCGTGAACTCGCGCATATAAACGCCGCAGGGGTTGTCCTTGTCGTCGATGTGCGGGAGTTTGAAGGGGTTGGTGCAGATCGGATAGGGATAACGGATGTTGGTGTAGATGGGTTTGCCGTAGCCCTTGAGCTGCCAGTTGGAAGGCACCTCGATCTTGTCCCATGAGGAAGGATTGGCGTTGAGGAGAGCGACGGAGGGATAATACTTGAAGTTCCACTCCCCGTTCAGGCACTCGACGCGCGCGCTGCCGTCGGCTGCGAGCGGATACCCCGCGCCGTGTTTTGGAAGCGCTCCGATGGCAAATGTTTCCGGATTGTTGTGATAGTTCATGCTGACCTCTCTTTTGTTCGTGTATGGTCCGCGTCTCGGGCGGGTCTTATTCCGGGATGTAAAGAATGCGGCGGCAGTTGGGGCACTCCGCATAATCGCCGGGGTTTTTCAGTTTGCTCTTGGTCGCGCCGGACACTTCCATGAAGCATCTGCCGCAGGTGCCGCTCTCGGGTTTGTACGCCACGAAAGCGGGGGTCTTCTTCGCGGCGCGAAGAGACTTATATGCGCTCATGAACTCGGGAGGCACGCTGCCTTCGAGCTCTTTGAGTCCGGCTTTGAGCTCCGCCATGCGGGGCTGCACCTTGGCTGCGAAAGCGTTGAACGCCGCCGTAGCTTCCTTGTATGCGTCGGAGGCTTTCCTGCCCGCCTCCCACGTCTTTTTATATTCCGCGCCGATGGCGTCGATGCGTTCGGAATCCCTCGCGACTTCCTTTTCGAGGGCGGCGATCTCGTCGTTCACCGAATCGATCTGCCTGAGATAATAGTCCGCTTCGTTCATATCCGCGATGTCATCGAGCAGACCGTCGAACTCGTCAAGCCTGGCTTTGAGCGCGTCCGCGCGTGCGGACAGTTTTGCATAGCCCGCCAGCAGCTCCGTCGCCTCATGAGACAGTCTGCCAACAGCCGCCGTCGCCGCTTCGAGCTTGGACTTTGCGCCGACGAAAGCCGCGCGCTCCTTGCTTTTCGCCACATCGTTCTCTATGGCGATGAGCTCGCGGTCGATGTTCTGATACTCCAAAATGGTGTCGAATTTCATACTTCCTCCAAAGTTTTATAAGGGCATCTGCGATGTGCTTCGATGACTTTAAGATCACCAAAAGAGGACTTTATCGCCCCTTTCAGCACATCACAGCATATGATTTCGCTGTAATAGTGAGAGAACTCCACGATGGGGAAATCCTGCTCGTCCGCCGCCACGAAGACGTGGTGTTTCACCTCGCCGGTGACCAGAGCGTCCGCGCCGCGCTGCGCATACGCCAGGCTCTCATGGTCGCCGCCCGCACCCGAAACGACGTATATGCGCTTCACCTTGGCGTCGGGAGAGCTCACCCGCACGGAGCGGTCTCCGAGAGCGCCCGCCACCTTGTGCGCAAGCTGCGCCGCCGTCTCCTCCTCGATGTCGGCATAGCATCCGCTGCCCGCGCTCTCGATGTTGTGTCCGCCGAATATCTCCGCGAGGGTGCGCGCGAGACCTTCGTCTGCGATGTCGAGATTGGTGTGCGCGGAATAGACCGCGATGTTGTTGCGGAAAAGGAACCGCACCATCTTCGCCTTGGGATCGTCCAGGGTCAGCCTGTCCATGGGCTTGAAGATGAAGGGATGATGGCTGACGATGAGATTGCACCCCTCGTCCCTCGCCTGCAAAGCTACTGCGAAGGTGCAGTCCAGACACACGAGCACGCCCGTGCATTCCGCATCCGCGTCGCCGAGCATCAAGCCGACGTTGTCCCACTCGAACGCGTTTTCACGCGGCGCATACTTTTCGATGGCAGCAGCGATCTGACTTATTTTCATATTCCGCACTCCTTCAACGCCCTTTCGAGAAGGGCTTTTTTTTCTTTCAGTCCGGCGGCCTCCGGGTGCTCCGCGAGCGCCGCCGCAAGTTCCTCCGCCTCTTTTGCCGCGCTTTTTGCGAACTCTTCGTCACGGGCGAAGAATTTGCCGAAGACGAGCTGCAATTCGCCGAGGGACTCCTCTCCTCTCTCCGCCGCTATGACGGTGTACGCCTTGCCCGAGCACCGCACCCGCATATCGGCGGCGATGGCATAGCCGGTGCCGGCAAGCGCCGCTCTCACCCTTTCGGGATGAGTGTTCGGCGAGAGCACCAGCCGCCGGAAATTCTTGCCCTGCGCGTGTGCGCGCTCCAATATCCTCGCGATGAGGTCGCCCCCCATCCCCGCGATGACCACGGTATCCGCCTCGCCGTCCGCGACGGGATCGAGCCCGTCTCCGAGGCGGGTCTCCACTCTGTCATATACTCCCGTCTCCGCCGCAAGCTCCGCGGCTTTCCGAAGGCTCGGGGCGCTGATGTCCGTAGCGAGCGCTCTCTCCGCCCTGCCCGTCTGCACGGCGTAACAGGCGAGTTTGCCGTGGTCGCAGCCCACGTCACAAAGCACTTCCGCGCCTGCGGCGAGAGCCGCAACGGCGGTCAGTCTCTCATCCAGACGAATGGGCATCAGTCGAAGTCCTTCAGCTTCTTGAGCCTGTTGGGATGACGCAGTTTGCGCAGCGCCTTCGCTTCGATCTGCCTGATGCGTTCACGAGTGACGTTGAACTCCTTGCCCACCTCTTCGAGGGTGCGGGGATGGCTGTCGTCAAGACCGTAACGCAGCCTCAGCACCTTCTCCTCGCGGGGAGTGAGGGTGTTGAGCACCTGCACGAGCTGCTCTTTGAGCATATTGCTTTCCGCAACGTCCGAGGGAGAGAGGGCGGTGTTGTCCTCGATGAAATCGCCGAGATGGCTGTCCTCTTCCTCGCCGATGGGGGTCTCCAAAGAGACGGGATCCTGCGCGATCTTCTGGATGTCGCGCACCCTCTCCACGCTGCATCCGAGATGCTCCGCGATCTCTTCGGGGGTGGGCTCGCGCCCCAGCTTTTGCAGGAGCTGTCTCGTCGCGCGGACCTGCTTGTTGATGGTCTCCACCATGTGCACGGGGATACGGATGGTACGCGCCTGATCCGCTATGGCGCGGGTGATGGCTTGCCTTATCCACCAGGTCGCATAAGTGGAGAACTTAAAGCCCTTGGTGTAGTCGAATTTCTCGACCGCCTTCATGAGCCCGAGATTGCCCTCCTGGATGAGATCCAGAAACTGCATCCCGCGCCCGACATAGCGCTTGGCGATGGACACGACCAAACGGAGGTTGGCTTCCGAAAGGATGCGCTTCGCCTCCTGATCGCCCTGCTCCATGCGCTTTGCAAGCTCCACTTCCCTCTCGGCGGAGAGCAGCGGCACCTTGCCGATGTCTTTCAGATACATTTTCACCGAATCGTCAAAGTTGCCCTCGATGATCGTGTCGATGTCGTCCTCTTTGGCGGACACCACCGTTATGTTTGCTTCTTCGAGCGCTTTGAAGACGCCCTCGAGATCCTCCGCACTTGCGCCGAGGTGCTCGAGCCGCGCCATGATATCGTCCTCTGCGATGCTGCCTTTGGCGCGTCCGAGTTCGATGATCTTGTCCGTTTCCTGTTTCAAAAGTTGCTCTCTGTCCATTTTTCCTCCGGATGGGGTCTTGTTCTTAAGTTTTTCGCGGGAGCGGCGCTCGGCCCGCTCCGTGTCCGAATGCGAGTGCTCTCATTCGAGCGGTTGCTTCAGTTTTTCTTGGGCGGCGACTTGCGTATCCGCTCCATTTGCCTCAGGATCGCCATCTGCCCCTCGCGGTCGGGCTCCTCTTTCAATTTTTCGCGCAGAGCTTTCAGCTCTCCCGCCTTGTGCTCCTCCGCGAGCAACTCGATGCAATCGAGATAATATTTCCTCTCCTTTTCCACGGAAGAGAACACCCCTTCCGTGTCCAGGATCCTGTTGACCTCTTCCCCGCCGAGACCCGCCGGAAACAGATCTCCGCCCAGCGTCCTGCTGTCCGCATGCTCCGCCGCAAAACGGGCGATCTCTTCCTGCTCCGGCAAGGGCATCCACGCGGGATCGACATCCGCGGGAGAGGCGTAATCGCATCCCGCGATCATCCTGTTGAGCACGAAGCGCGCGGCTTTCACCGCATTGCCGTCCTTGCTCTTCTTTGCGGCAGTCTCCTCTTCCTTCGGAGCCTGAACATCGCCCGCAGCGGGAGCGGAATTCCGCAGCGTATCGACAGAAACGCCGCTTTTTTGTGCGATTACGTTGAGATAAACCTCGCGTTCCGCTTCATTGTTTATCCCGGCGACCACTCTGAGCGCCGCTTTGACATACTTGGCTTTGGCGTTTGCGGAACCGAGCCCGTAGGCGTCCTCGCACAGTTTCAGCTTATATTCGATGACGGGAAGCGCCGCTTCCAGCCTCTTGCGGAAGCCGTCCGCCCCTTCCTTTTTTACGGTGTCGTCGGGGTCCAGTCCGTCGGCAAGCGACACCACCCTGACGTCCAGCCCTTCGGCGAGCAACGGCTCGACGTTGCGCACCGCGGCTTTTCTGCCCGCGTCGTCGCCGTCATAGCAGACATAGACGGTGTCCGTGAGTTTTTTTATCTCCCTCGCCTGCTGCGGGGTGAGCGCAGTCCCCATGCCCGCCACCGCATTGAAAAAGCCCGCGGTCGCAAGCGAGATCACGTCCATATACCCCTCGACGAGGATGAGGAACCTGAACGAGTTCCCCTTCCTCTTCTCCCTTTTGACAAAGTTGATGCCGTACACGCACCTGCTCTTGTCGAAGAGGACGGTGTTGGTGGAATTTTTATATTTCGCGACGTCCTGTTCCCCGCGGTATATCCTGCCGCCGAACGCGATGACATCCCCCATTCCGTTCATAATGGGCACGATGACCCGCCCCGCAAAAGCGTCCGAAAGCCGCTCGCCCGTCACAAGACCGCACTCGCGCAGCTCCTCCGAGGTGTAGTTCTTGCGCCTGAGATAGCCCTGCATCTGATCGTAGCCGAGGGAAAGCCCCAGCCCGAAACGGGTGCATATCTCTTGGGTGATGCCGCGGCTCTCGAGATACTCCCGCGCTTCTCTGCCCTCCTCTTCTTTCAGAAGATTGGCATGATAATAGCGGGCGGCGTCCTTCATGAGAGCCTTCAGCGTCTCCTGTTTGTCCTTCTTCTTTTTGTAGTCGGGGTCGGCTTTGTATTCGGGAAGCTCCATCCCCGCGCGCTCGGCGAGGAATTTTACCGCCTCGGGATAGCTCAGCGACTCCATCTCCATGATGAAAGTGATGACATCCCCGGACGCGCCGCAGCCGAAGCAATGGTAGAACTGCCCCTGCGTGTTGATGTACATGGAAGGATTCTTATCGGGGTGGAAAGGGCATACGCAGGCGTATCTCGTCCCCTTTTTGACGAGCTGAACGTATTGCGAGACTATGCTCACGATGTCACATTTTAATTTCAGCTCTTCGATGAATCTCTCGTTGAAAAACGCCACTCCTTCCGTATCCTTTCGCCACGACGGCATTAAATCATATGTTCTAAATTATTATACGGAAAAAAGAGCGCAAATTCCTAAACTCTCCCCCGATTTTCTTTGCCGCCGAATTTTCGCGCACATGATCACCGCCCGGAAATGCGGCGATCGGAGAGCGGCGGCTCTCACTTTCTGCCCGCAAGGAAGAACGCCGACGGCGTGAGCATACGTTTGACTTCGACCCGGAACCCCGCTCCGCGGAGCAACAACTCCGCCTCGTCCGCGGTGTGGAGCTTGAATTCCTCCTCCCCGGGCGTGCCGCCGCCCGAGCCGTCCACGTCAGAAAGGATGTAGAGCCCGCCTTCGCCGAGCACTCGGAAAGCCTCTTCCACCGCGCGCTCGGGATAAGGATAGTGGTGGAAACTCATGATGCAGGTGACGGCTCCGAAACTCCCGTCCGGGAAAGGCAGACTGCCCGCCCCGCCCTCGACAAGCGTGACACGGGGACATCCCGCCGTCTTTTCCCTTGCATGGGCGAGCATCTTCGGAGAAATGTCCAGCCCGAAAAGGGATGCGGAAGGATGCTCCGCGGAAAGCACAAAAAGCAGCCGACCGCTGCCGCAGCCGACATCCAGCATGGCGCCGAAACGCTCTCCTTTGAGCAGCGCCGCCGCCTCGTCACAGGCGAGCGCGGGAAGGGGCGTATAGTAACGCCCGTCCGTCGCGGCGTAATTGTCAGCCATCTCGTCGAAGTGTTCGCGGGAGAGTTTTTCGTAGTCTTTCATACCGGTTCACCTTCCGTGCCGCCCGTCGTCGCCGGAACGAAACAATTCAACCTTTTCCGGCACCGCATGCCGGACCGCAATGATATGACCTCTGTACGGCGCCGCCGGACCCTGTCCGCACCATTTTGGTCGAGCATAAAATCAAAACGCGCGTTTTGCTCAAAACCGCAGTTTATGCGGCAAAAACGCGCGTTGAAATTCCGTTTGCGTCAAAGTTCTATCCTGCTCGAGATCGCGCGGGAAAGGGTGCCTTCGTCCGCGTATTCGATGACGCTGCCCTCGGGGAGCCCCCTTGCGATGCGCGTCACTTTGATGCCGAGCGGCTTGATGAGACGCGCCAGATACATCGCGGTCGCCTCCCCTTCCACATCGGGGTTGGTGGCGAGGATGACCTCCTTCACGTCGCCGTTGAGCCTTGCGAGCAGCTCCTTTATGCGGATATCCTCGGGGCCCACCCTGTCCAGCGGCGAGATGACGCCGTGCAGTACGTGGTAAACACCCTCATAGCCCTTCACTTTTTCGAGCGCGGTGACATCCTTCGGCTCTTTCACCACACAGATGGTGGAAGGCTTGCGCGTCGCGCAGATCTCGCACACCTCACCTTCCGTGAAGTTGCCGCAGATCTTGCAGAAATGCACCTTCTCGCGCACGTCCTTTATTGCCGCAAGCAGAGCCTCGACGTCCTCGTCGGACTCCTCCATCAGCGCATAGGCATACCGTGCCGCCGTCTTTTCGCCGACGGACGGCAGTTTGCCAAGTTCCGCAATGAGTTTTGCGATCGGTTCGATATATCTCATCTTTCACCGCAGAGGGAGCCTGCGCCCTCTCAGAACATCCCGCCGCCGAGGGGCCCCATCAGCTCCTGCGATTTGGCATCCGCCTGCTCCATCGCGTCGTTGAGCGCCGCAAGGATGAGATCCTCCAGCATCTCGACGTCGTCGGGATCGCACGCTTCCGGTTTGATGGAGACGGCAACGGGAGTCTTGTTGCCTTTCAGGGTGACCTCCACCATGCCGCCGCCCGCCTTGCCGACCACTTCCGTCTCGGCAAGTTCCGCCTGCGCCTGCTGCAGTTTTTTCTGCATCATCTGCGCCTGTTTCATGATCTGCTGCATATTGCCGCCGTATCCGCCGTAACCCATTTTTGAGCCTCCGTTCGATGTTTGATGATCACGGTCATTTTTTTGCCGTCAGACCGCAAAAGACGGTGTTTATCATTCAAAATGCGATGTTAAACCGCGTTTTTTGATGATCTTATTTGATCTCGAGACTTTTGCCGAACATATCTTTCAGGAAGGGGATCGCGCTGTTTTCGTCTATCCTGCGCACCTCTTCGATGACGATGGGCTTCTCGCATCCGCATGCTTTCGCCGCCTCGTTCACCGCCCGTCTGGCGTCCGGTTCCGTCAGCATACGGAGCGCGGACTCGGAGGACACTTCGACATGTACGGCGTCCTCTCTCTCCTCCGCTTTTGCCTCTGCGACGGCTTGCGCGAGCAGTCCTTTGCCCGCCCTCTCGAGCGTGGCCGCCACCCTCGTCCACACCTGCCCGGCGGCCTTTGCGGCAGGTGCGAGTTCAAAACCCTGCGATGTGAGGGCGTTCACTTTCTTTGTAAGGACCGCGACTCGCTGCTCGAGCTCGCGATTGCCCGCACCGCCCTCGCGCGCGGGATCGGTCGCGGCGGCGATGACCGCCGCTTCCAGCAATATACGGTGCTGCGTGCTGTAACGGAACTCCCCTTCCATCTCCGTCATCCTGCGCATCGCGGAAAGCAGCCTCGGCGTATCGTAGCGCACGGCGAGCTCTTTCAGCGCCTCGTAAAGCTCTGCGGGAAGGGCGAGCAGCTCCGCCGCGCTGCCGCAATTTTTGACGTAAAGCGCGTTGCGGAAGAGCGCAGCAAGGTCGTTTGAAAGCACGGACATGCTCTTGCCGAGGTCGCTCATCTCCGCGATCCTGCCGAGCGCACCCTCGATGTTGCCCGCAAGTATGTCGTCCGCAAGCGCAACGAGTTTGACGGGATCGGAAGTGCCCAGCACTTCGAGCACCCCTTCGTAGGTGATGTAGCCCGAGCAATAGCTCACGCACATATCCGCGATGGAGAGTGCGTCACGGACGCTGCCTTGTCCCGCGGAAGCGATCGCTCTCACCGCCTGATCGGTGTACTTCACACCGTTATCGTCAAAGACGAACCTGAGCCTGTCCGCGATCTTCTGCAGGGGCACAAGGCGGAAGTCGAAACGCATACAACGCGAAAGTATTGTCGCGGGAATGGCATGCACCTCTGTGGTGGCGAGAATGAAAATGGCGTGTTCCGGCGGCTCTTCGAGAGTCTTCAGAAGGGCGTTGTGCGCACTCTTGGAGAGCATGTGGACTTCGTCCACGATGTACACCTTGAACCTGCCTGCCGTGGGCGGGAAATTGATCTTGTCCGTGAGCTCGCGGATCTGGTCCACCGAGTTGTTGGACGCGGCGTCGATCTCCAAAATATCGAAATTGGAGGGAGAAGAGAGCGCCTTGCACACCTCGCATTTGCCGCAGGGAGAGCCGTCTTCGGGACTGAGACAGTTGACCGCACGGGAAAAGATCTTCGCCACCGACGTCTTGCCGGTGCCGCGGGTGCCCGTGAAGAGATAGGCGTGACCGATGTTGCCCGAACGGATCTGGTTGACAAGCGTCCTCACGACATGATCCTGACCGATGACGTCACGGAAGGTGTCGGGACGGTATCTGCGATAAAGCGAAGTGTAAGCCATAGGGCGATTATATAACAACCCAAGACATTTTGCAAGATATTTCCCGCGCGTCGCCGCGCATTTACCCCGGGACCGCGGAGATATCACGCAGTCACTATATGCTCCCGCGGATATTCGCCGACGCAATACGGGCAAAAATCCGTGGCAGCGGGAAAAGCGCGGACAGCACCCGAATCCTACATAAAACACGATAGGTGTTGCAAAACCGTCCTTTCGCCATCCGACACCCGCATTTTCACCTCAAATCTACCTCATGACCACACCGCCGGGGGATATGCCAAAACACTTTTCGTGTTATTTACAAAAACGCCCTTCTCTGCCGAGATACGCATCGTGTTTTCGGCACTCATGAGCAAAAATGCGGACAACCTGCCGTGTTCCCGCACCGTCATCGGACAAGCCGCTCGTCGAGTGCACCGCCATCGTCGGAAAGGACACGGGCGGTCAAGAGCTCCAGACGCCGAGGAGCGCTTCGCGACACAGCACGAGCTGCACGCTTTGATAACGAAGGGAGGAAACTATTGCCGCAGAGCCGTACATGTCAGCAGCGGTGACGTTGTCGATGAGCGCGAGTGCGGTGACAAGAGCAAGTTTGAGCTCCGTCGCACGAGTGTCGGACACTTCACGTGCAGCGTCCGAAAAGCCGGAGCGCAGTTCCTCCACGCGGGCACGGCACACCGCGAGTCGGGTGCGCACATCGGACGCGGTCAGAGTACCCTCGCTCAATCCGTCCGCCGCAGAAGTGAAACAATCGAACGCAAGAGAGAAATAGCCGAGGGCGCTTTCCGTCTCACCTTCCATGTCATCGCCGAACACCGCAGGATCGAGCGCGCCGACGGCGATCTCTTTAATATACGCTCCCGTTCCGCCCCCTCCGCCGTCCAGCACCTTTTCGGCGTCTTCCTGCGCGAGATATGCCGCCAGCACCACTTCGCACTCCTCACCCACGATGACATAGCCCGCGCCGCCCCGCGTCTTCACGAGTTCTGCCGCTTCCCGCGCAAGCTCTACATTCTCGTATGCGCCGCCGCACAGCAGATAGCACTTCTCGCCCGCATCACTTTTGTTAAATGCAAGCAAAAATCCCTCTCTGCCGAGGAGATAAGTGAGACCGAGCGTGAGCATGAAACACAGAGCGACCGCGGCGACCGCCAGCGCGTTCTGCCTGTCCGACTTCCGCATACAAAAGAATATGCGCCCGCGCCCGCGATTATTAAATGATTATTAAATCAAGTCACGCGCGCGAGCACTAAAATTCGGCACCCAGGTGGGGTGCCGATAGTTAATATATTTGCAAGGTGTTTTCACAAAAAAGCGCCCGAAAGCCCGGGGCTCGATCTCAAAATGCAAGTCGGTGAGGAGGCAAGCCGACGAAAAGCGGCGAGAATGCGGCTGTGGGCAAGAGATTTTGTGATGATTTTGCGCGGAGGGGGTGAAGCTAATAGTTTGCATATTAGCAAAGCCCATCCGCGCAAAAGCACGCAAAAGATCCGCTGTTATTCTAACGCACCCTTATTGCAACTGCAAGCCGACGAAAAGTGGCGAAAATGCACCTGAGGATGAATGATTTCGGGATGATTTTTTGCGAAAGCGCCGCAGGCAATAGTTTACATATTGGCAAGGTGTTTTCACAAAAAAGCGCCCGAAAGAATCGTCCTCAGGCGCTTTTGAGCCGCTTTTCGTCGGCTCAATCAATCACTCAAATTTCTCGACCGAGATGCCGGCTTCCGCGAAAAGTTTGCCGGCAAATTCGTCGGGATAGGGATATTTGTAGACTACGCGCGTGATGCCGGAGTTGATGATCATTTTGGTGCAGATGGTGCAAGGCTGATGGGTGCAGTAAAGAGTCGCCCCGTCCACGGAGACGCCGAGTTTCGCCGCCTGGATGATGGCATTCTGTTCCGCATGGACGGCATAGCAAAGCTCCTGGCGGGTGCCGCTCGGGATGCCCATTTTGTCGCGCATGCACTCGCCCTTGTCGCGGCAGTTGAAGATGCCGGCGGGCGCGCCGTTGTAGCCCGTGGTGAGGATGCGCTTGTTCTTGACGATGATGGCGCCGACGGCGCGTCCTTCTCTGGCGCAACTCGTCCATGTCGCAACGAGCTCGCACATATCCATAAACCGTTTATCCCACTTGTCCATATGCCCCTCCGAACATTTGTGTCGTCCCGCATATGATAACACATCCCGCCGCCGACTTCAACAGGAAAATGCGCGCCGCCCGCGGTCGTGCGACGCATACGGGCGTGGTGTCTCATACAACTGCGAATGCGGAACCACAGAGAGTGCCCGGGGCAACACCCCCATCCGCAAGCGCAAAGAGCACCTCTCACACGGAAAAAGTCCTCTTTCGCCCCACCGACGGGAGCATGTCCCGGCTTTTTGCAGGCGAAAACGGCGGTTTTCAGGGTTTAGCGAATAGTTTCACTTCTATGTCGATAATGAGTGACGAAAGGCGGATTTTAAGAAAGTTTTAAGCGATTTTGAGGAAATTGAACAGGTGTCGAAAGTTTTTTGACCCCGTTCCGCAAAAAATCCGAATTTTTTTGCATTTTCCTGCCATAAACTATTGACATCTGGCAAGGCGTGTAATAAACTGTTAGCAATCGGGCGCGAAGAGTGCCAAAACGATAACCAAGGTAATTATTCAGGAGGCATATTATGCAAGTCAAACCTTTGTTCGACAAAGTCGTGATCAAAGCCATCGAGAAGAGCGAGACCACCGAAAGCGGCATCGTTCTCCCCGGCGCGGCGCAGGAGAAACCCCAGCTCGCCGAAGTCGTCGCGGTCGGCCCCGGCGGCATGGTGGACGGCAAGGAAGTCGTCATGCAGGTCAAGCCCGGCGACAAGGTGCTCTACTCCAAGTATGCGGGCAGCGAATTCAAAGTGGACGGCGAAGAAGTCGTCATCGTGCGTCAGGCGGACATCCTGGCGATCGTTGAATGATAGGAGGTACAACTATGGCTAAGCAATTCAAATACGGCGACGACGCAAGAAAGGCTCTGGAAGCGGGCGTCGACACTCTGGCAAACACCGTCAAGATCACCCTCGGTCCCAAGGGCAGGAACGTGGTGCTTGACAAGTCCTACGGCACTCCCCTGGTCACCAACGACGGCGTGACCATCGCAAAAGAGATCCAGGTCGCCGATCCCTTCGAGAATATGGGCGCGCAGATCATCCGCGAAGTGTCCACCAAAACCAACGACGTAGCGGGCGACGGCACCACCACCGCGGCAGTGCTGGCACAAGCCATCGTCAAGGAAGGTCTCAAGAACGTCGCTGCGGGCGCCAACCCCATGGTGCTGAAGAAAGGCATCGCGTTTGCGACGGACGCGGCGGTCGAGGAACTGAAGAAGATCTCCAAGGACGTCGAGGACAAGACCGCCATCGCGCAGGTGGCAGCCATCTCCGCCTCCGACGACAGCATCGGACAGCTCATCTCCGACGCCATGGAGAAAGTGGGCAAGGACGGCGTCATCACCATCGAGGAAGGCAAGGCGATGCACACCGAGCTCAACGTCGTTGAGGGCATGCAGTTCGACCGCGGCTATGTCTCTCCCTATCTCGTCACCAACACCGAGAAGATGGAGGCAGAGCTCGACAACCCCGCCATCCTCATCACGGACAAGAAGATCAGCAACGTGCAGGAGATCCTGCCCCTCCTCGAGCAGGTGCTCAAAAACGGCTTGAAGCTCCTCATCATCTCCGACGACATCGAGGGCGAAGCTCTCACCACCATCATCGTCAACAAACTGAAAGGCGTGTTCAACTGCGTGGCGGTCAAAGCCCCCGGCTTCGGCGACAGGAGAAAGGCTTATCTTGAAGACATCGCCATCCTCACGGGCGGCACCTATGTCGCGAGCGACCTCGGTTATGACCTCAAGACGGTCACCCTCGATATGCTCGGCACCGCGAAGTCCGTCAAGGTCGGCAAGGAGAACACCACCATCATCGGCGGCGCGGGCGATCCCGAAGCCATCAAAGCGAGAGTGGCAGCCATCCGCGCGCAGATCGCGGAGACCACTTCCGACTACGACAGAGAAAAACTGCAGGAGCGTGTCGCGAAACTCGCGGGCGGCGTCGCCGTCATCGGCGTGGGCGCGGCAACGGAAGTCGAGATGAAAGAGCGCAAGATGCGCATCGAGGACGCCCTCGCAGCCACCCGCGCGGCGGTGGAAGAAGGCATCGTCCCCGGCGGCGGCGTTGCTCTGCTCTCCGTCATCCCCGCAGTCAAGAAGGCGTGCAAGAACCTCGAAGGCGACGTCAAGACTGGCGCGAACATCGTCATCAACGCCCTCGAAGCCCCCATCCGTCAGATCGCGGCGAACGCGGGCGTGGACGGCGGCGTCGTTGCAGCTACAATCACCGCGAAGAACAAAGCCAACTTCGGCTATGACGCGGCAAAGAATGTCTACTGCGACATGATCAAACAAGGCATCCTGGATCCGACCAAGGTCACGAGAAGCGCTCTGCAGAACGCGGCGTCCGTGGCAGCGACCCTGCTCACCACCGAAGCCCTCGTCACCGACATCAAGGAGCCTGCTCCCGCTCCCGCGATGCCCGCAGGCGGCATGGACGGAATGTATTGATAAGTATCCGACCAAACGCAAAAACAGCGGCAATCAGCCGCTGTTTTTGGTCGGACTTCATTCCTCGTGCTCCGCACGCATGCGTGCTCACCGCACTTCGTCATAGAGGTCGCGCTTTCACCGCACAGGTCGCTGAAAGCGCGGAATCTACACCCCGCGATGTCCGCGGGTAAAAAAAGGACATATTGATACTATCGCCGCCAAGCGTTCATCTCGGCTACGCCTGCGATGAAGCGGCGACTAATACCCCGCCGAAAATACTTTCGGCGGGGTTTCCATCTTTGCCCCAGCCGAAAATCAAAGATTTTCACCCGGGGACCCCGAGCATTCCTTGCCCTCCGCTCCGCTCACCGGGCTGCGTCATAGCGGATGCGCTTTCCCCGTACATGCCGCTGAAAGCGCAGGAATTAAACCCCCGCGAGGCTCGCGGGGGGAATGGAAGGAACACATTGAATATCCGGCATCCCAAAAAAGCTCTCCCGCAAGGGAGGGCGTTTTTTGTATGATATCCGACGATACGGAAAAATCGCTCATTTGAAGCGGTTTTCGTTAATTGCACGGTTTATCACACTGTTTTGAATGATAAACGTGCGTTTTCCGCTATAGAGTTACGGCTTGAAATAGCGTTGATCGCGGCTGGTGGGCTTCTCCGGGTCGGTCATCGCGATGAGCCCGGCATCGAGCGCGGGGCGAAGATAGTTTTTGCGAAAGGTGGGACGCGAGGTGAGCCCGAGTTTTTCCATAAGCTCCGCCGCCGACATCGGGTAGCTCTCCATGACGCTCATGAGAGCCCGTATGCGCACGCTCTGATGATCCTGATGCTCCCGAGCGGCATCGGCAAGTTCGGCGACAGCTCTTTTTATCGCTCGCAGCATGAAAACTATAAAGGCATTCGATTTGCCTTCCGAGGTGGACTCGCCGATGGCGCGGTAATAGCCCTCCTGCTCGTCCTTGATGATGCTCTCAACAGGTATCCACGCAAACACCGGCTTCCAGCTTGCGAGCAGCGCGGTCTGCCACATCCTGCCCATCCTGCCGTTGCCGTCGCCGAAAGGATGTATGAACTCGAACTCATAGTGGAACACGCTCGAGCGGATGAGCATATGCA
This sequence comes from uncultured Clostridia bacterium, assembly GCA_949283145.1. Classification (GTDB taxonomy): domain Bacteria; phylum Bacillota; class Clostridia; order Christensenellales; family CAG-917; genus Limadaptatus. The sequence goes on from CASDRL010000066.1 coordinate 17,669, forward strand.
CCTTTGCCGTCTTTGTCCACTCCAAAAGCTGCGCGATGAGCCCCGGCACCATAGCGTACGGCGGCGCAACATGCAGCACCCTGCCCTCCTCGTTTACGACACCGACGGCACTCGTACGCAGTTCTCCCGCACCTTCCACAAGCCCACTCATCATGACCCCGTGCGCCGTTTTCAGATCGTCGAGCGAAAAAGGATCGAGCCCCGGGAGCAGTTTGTAGGCGGAAAAGGCATTTTTGATGGCAAGGATATCGTCCCGGGGTGCAAGCACCCTTCTGCCGTCTATGACATCCGTAACCTGCTCAAGCGACAAGGTGTTGTTCTCTATCGCGAGCGAAGACTGGATGGACTTCAACCTGTTCACCCTGCGCAGCCGCGGCAACCTTTCAAGATCGCCGACATTTCCGAGCCGCCCGAGCTGCTCCATGATATCGGAAACGAGCTCGAGCATTTCATCCGTTATGTCATAAGGAGGGATGTATTCGTCCATATCCGCCTCTGCCTTCATGATAACGTTATTATAACAAATTTTCCGCACATTGCAACATCTTGGTCGTTATCTTGGTCGTTATCTTGGTCGATTCCTGTGATAAGACAGTTTTCGACGGGGGGATCGGTGCGGGTCTTGGGCAAAAAGTATGAATGAATTTGCCGCTTGTCAATGAAAATATGAGAGAGCTATCACATTGCCGGACAGAAGCGACACGGACATGCCGCGGGGCGCTTCTGTCCGGCAATAATTATTTCGACAATATGTGCGCGATTTCGTTGACATCGCGCGCGTGTTTCAATATAATTTTCATCACGATGTGAGTTTAGCAATTCTAAACTTTGAGATTACAATTCTTGAACCTGCTAAACCCGCGGTAATTTTTTGCTAAACAGGGAGGGCTTATGGAACTCGGCGCCAAGATCAAACGCCTGCGTTTGCAATGCGGCCTCACGCAAGAGGAACTCGCCGACCGCTGCGAACTCACCAAAGGCTACATTTCTCAGCTTGAGAACGAACTCACTTCCCCGTCCATCCAGACCCTGTTGGATGTGCTTTCCGCGCTCGGGACGACGGCGGCGGAGTTCTTTGCCGAGGAGGAAGAGGAACAGGTGGTGTTCACCCGCGACGACTTTTTTGAAAAGGACGCGGAGGAGCACGTCATCACCTGGCTCGTGCCCAACAGCCAGCGCAACGAGATGGAGCCCATCCTCATCACCGTACACCCGGGCGCGGCGTCCGTGAAGGACATGCCCCACGAAGGCGAGGAATTCGGCTGGGTGAAGAGGGGGAGCATCGTGCTGCACCTCGGGAAACGCGAGTTCACGGCGAAGGAAGGCGACGCTTTCTATTACGTCTGTGACAAAGTGCACTACATCGAAAACCGCTCGGCGGAGGACGCCGAAGTGATCTGGGTGGCATCGCCCCCGACATTTTAAGGAGAGGATATGTCCGACAACATCATCGAGATCAGAAACGTGACCAAGACCTACGGCGCGAAAGACGCCGTCAAGAACGCCAGCCTCAACATCAAACGGGGCGAATTCGTGACCCTGCTCGGTCCATCGGGCTGCGGCAAGACCACCACGCTCAGGATGATCGCGGGGTTCGAGATGCCCACGTCCGGGCAGATCATCTTCGACGGCGAGGACATCACCAACCTCCCGCCCCACCTGCGCCGCGTGAACACGGTCTTTCAAAAATACGCGCTCTTCCCTCACCTCAACGTCTTCAACAACATCGCCTTCGGGCTGAAGATGAAGCTCATCCCCAACGGCACCAAGCGCAACCGCAAGGGTGAGGAAGTGCAGCTCTACCGCAAGTATACCAAGGCGGAGATCAAAGCCAAGGTGGATGCCGCCCTCAAGATGGTGGACCTCGAAGACTACGGTCACAGAGGGGTGTCATCTCTCTCCGGCGGACAGCAGCAGAGAGTCGCCATCGCGCGAGCCATCGTCAACGAGCCCGAAGTGCTGCTCCTGGACGAGCCTCTCGGCGCGCTCGACCTCAAGATGCGCAAGGACATGCAGCTTGAGCTCATGGACATGCACCGCCGCCTGGGCATCACCTTCGTCTACGTCACCCACGACCAGGAAGAGGCGCTCACCATGAGCGACAAGATCGTGGTCATGCGCGACGGCGTCATCCAGCAGATCGCCACCCCGGAGACCGTCTATGACGAGCCCGCAAACGCATTCGTCGCGGACTTCATCGGCGAGTCCAACATCCTCTCCGGCGTCATGCTCGAGGACTACAAGGTGGAGTTTGCGGACACGGTGTTCGAGTGCGTGGACAAGGGCTTCAAGCGCAACGAACCCATCGACGTCATCATCCGTCCCGAGGACCTCAAGATAAGAAAACCCGAGGATCCCAAGACCATCCTCACCGCCAAAGTGGTGAGCTCCGTCTTCAAGGGCGACCACTATCAGGTCACGCTGATGGCGGGCGAGAACGAGCTCATCGCGCACGACACCGCGACATACGAAGAGGGCTCCACCGTGGGGCTTTACATCAAACCCTTCGACCTGCACATCATGCACAAGTCCCGCATCATCAACGAGATAGACACCGAGATGGCGGACGAGAACCTGGTGTGGATCTCCGACGGCAAATTCGAGTGCAGATGCCCCTTTGAGGCGGGCACTCCCGTCAAGGTGCAGGTGGACTTCGACGACGTCGAGATCACGGACGATGAGGAAGACGGCGTCATCGGCGCAACGGTGGTGAGCTCCATCTATAAGGGCAGCTACTATCAGTGCATCGTGCGCACGGACGACTACTACGACTTCTTCGTGGACACGGACGACGACTGGCTGAAAGGCGACCGCGTCGGCATCAGGATCGCGCCCGAGAAGATCATCATCGAAAAGCGCGAAGTGGCGGACAGCGACGCTCCCGCCGAGACTCCCGCCGCCGTCCCGGATCAGACCGTGGACGAAAGCGCCGCCGCCAAAACCGCGGATGCGGACGCCGCGCCCGAACTGACGAAGATAACGCCCGCGGACGATAAAAACAATGATGCGGAGGTGACCGAATGACGACTGCCGCTGTTGCCCTCCAAAAACCGAAACGGAGGTTTAAGCTCACAAAACGGGTGTTCAGCTATCCGTATGTGCTGTTTATGCTCCTGTTTGTGGTGATCCCGCTGGTGATGATCCTCGTCAATGCGTTCCTGGACGCGGACAACAATCTCACCCTCGACAACTTTGCGGATTTCTTCACGGACAAGAGCAGTCTGATCATCCTCGCGAACTCATTGCTGGTCGGCGTCATCACGACGGCTATCTGCCTCATCATCGGCTATCCTCTCGCCTACATCCTCTCAAAGATGCCGAGCGGACGGGTGCTGGTGCTCTTCTATGTGCTGCCGATGTGGGTCAACTTCCTCATCCGCACCCTCGCGACCAAGGCGATCTTCATCGCCATCGACGTGCCACTCGGCATGGGGACGGTCATCTTCGGCATGGTGTATAACTATCTGCCCTTCATGATCCTCCCCCTGCACACCACCCTCTCCTCCATCGACCGCAGCTATATAGAAGCGGCGCAGGACCTCGGCGCGGACTCCTCGACGGTGTTCCTGAAGACGGTGCTGCCCCTCTCGGTCAGCGGCATCATCAGCGGCATCACGATGGTGTTCATCCCCACCATCTCGACGTTCGCCATCTCGCAACTGCTGTCCAACGGCAAGATCTTCCTCTTCGGTGACAGCATCCAGATGAAGTTCGAGCAAGGGCTGTACGGAGTGGGCTCCATCATGAGCCTGGTCATGCTCGCGTTCGTGCTCATCTCCAACTTCATCATCAACCGCGCGAGCAGAAAGAGCGGGCTCAGCATCGGGAGGTCGTTATGGTAAAAGTGAAAGGCATCTTC
>CASDRL010000067.1 GCA_949283145.1 uncultured Clostridia bacterium
GTCTTTGAGCACGATGGCTCTCTTTCGGAGACGGTCTCACGCGCCGCTCAGCCAAACTGGCACCGTGGGCGAATTTTCACCCACGCTTGCAAGTCGCGGCGCGCCCCGCGACCTCGCAAGCCGAACGAGACGCTAAGCAGACACGGGTTCGGTGCGCGTCGAGTCGCCCTCCTCGCCCCGCGAGGGGATCTCGACAAGTACCGGCGTCCGCTTGGTTATGTGGGTGCGATTACCAAAATCTTGGTAAAGTTGAAAAGTTAGTCCCGCATTTTGGGAGATGTGAACTCTATTCCGAGTGGGGGAGGAGTCCCGAATTCGGGGTCCCCGCAAAGTACCACAGCGAAGCGAGGACACTTTGTGGGGTTTCAGTGAGGAGGGGGTCTCTTACTCCCATGTCAGAGGACGGTAGCCCGTTTCAAGCACGGGGGAGGAAAGCCCGAATGGGGCTCCCCGCAAAATGCATGCATTTTGTGGGGTCCCCGGGTTGGAGGGGGAATTCTTACTCGCCCGCGAGAAGAACAGTTTAATAGGGCGTGCTTGAGCATGACGATTAGCATGATAAAGCGTGCCTGAATACAAGAACCCCTTGCCTAAACCCGCAGGAGGAGGGAGGCAATAACTCCCATGTTAGGGGATGTCGGCTAATTTTATATTCTTTGAGCACGGCGTGCGCTTGGTCAAGGCAAGTAAAATTTGCGCCCGCCCGCGAAATGCGCAAATGCGCAGTTCTGACGTACGTTTTTGCAAATAAACGCCGTGTTTGTGCATTTCGCGGGTGCGGGAGAGAGAAGGAAGAGGGCTTGTCCGCGGGGTGGGATGAAAGGATGGTGAAAGGTGAAAAAGGGTGAGGAAGGGGGCTTTTTTCGCGCGCATGCGGTAACTTTCGGATAGTGCGCGCGAGGAAACGCATGCGCGCAAGGCTTAAAATCATTAAATTATTATTAAACACGGAAAATACGGCTTGTCATATGCTTGCGCGTGTGCTAATATATAACAGCCGAGCACTTTTCTCGGCAACAGCCGTTCTCCGGAGGGCGGCACGGGGGATAGAATGAGAAAAATTTTGATCGCATTTGCAACGATTGCTTTGGTGGCGGTTTTTCTTTTCGCTTTTGCCGCATGCGATAAAAAAGGAGACAGTTCGACTGCGGACGTTGAGATCGCTTGGTATACCGACACCGTATGGCTCGATTCGGGGTTGGCTCTCGTATATACAAAAGAGACTAGCACCGGGATGCTGAGTTTTGTCGATGATACACACTGGAAAGTCATCGTCGGGGGCGGAGCCGAGAAGCTCGGCGACAATCCCAATTGGTGCAACGGTACTTATTATTTCGCCGGCGAAGACGGAGAGGCGGGTGTCCCCGGAGAGGATCCTCTGCACCTCTTGCTCTTCGACTATGACGCTTATGTCGCGGACGGCGGCGACCCGGGAACGGACAAAAAAGACACATATGATCCTGCCAACATCGCGTTGGTGGATCCCGAGACGGATGAGACCGTGGACAAGAATGTCGAGGTGGTCTATTATCCCGACGAAAACGGCGTCTACATCATAAAAGCCCGCGGGATCAATATGTTCGCGATCATGGGGGCAGGCGAGTTCAAAGACGCGATCACGATGACCTATTATTTCAGGCCTCCGCAGGACGGCTCTCTCGGGATGGAGCCCGGCGCGACGGCGCCGCTGCCTTCCGGCGGGGAAGAGGATCTCGGGCCGATCATCGGTGCGGTCGTGGGCGTCGTCGGAGGTATTGCGATCATCGTCGTGATCGTGGTCCTCGTCAAGAAGAACAAGAAAAAGAAAGCAGCCGCCGCGTCGGAAGATGCGACGAAGGTGGTAGAATAAGCGCCGATAGGGCTGGGCGCACGGAAAGGGGAATGCGGCTTTTGCCGCAGAACCGGTAGCAACGGAGAGGACAGGCGGGAGCCGTGTCCTCTGCGCAGGTAAAAAAAGGAGAACCGATATGGATCAGCGCAGCAAGAACAAGGTCAAACTTTTCCGTACGTTGAAAGTGGTCTTTTATGCTCTGGGTCTGCCTCTGTTCATGTTTGCGGTCATCATCACCGCGGCGACGGAATATGTGGGCGAATTCGCCTACAACGGTTCCGCCGCGACGGAGTTGTTCGCGAGCATGAAAGTGATGTTCAACGGCACCGCGCTTTACGGTGTGTGGATAGCGGCAGGCGTATGGCTTGTGATCGCGATTTTGCAGATCGTCATGACCAAACTGGTCAAGAACAGACGGGCGCGCACTTTGCTTGTAGGCATCGTGACGCTCGTTGTCATGCTTGTCCCGGTGGTGGTGATGGATCTGGCGATCCCCGTCAAACTCGACGCCATCGCGTCCGAATTGCCGGAAGGAGTCACGATCGCGAGCTACCAGGACGAGAAAGGACACTTCTACACCCGCACCAGCGCGAGCTGGACGCCCAGCGGCAAGTATGAGAGCAACAACTACTACTTTGTCACCGGGGTGGAGAACTTCCTTAAGACCTACAACATCGGCATGTACGGCGGCACCAAGAGTGGCACCGCCAACAACACCGCCAACACCCCCGTCACGTTCGGACGTCTGTTCAACGATGCGACCGGCAAAGCGCCGTTCCCGTTCGAAGAGTACAGCGAAGAGTTCCGAAACAGGCTCGTGAAGGCGGACACCACCGTGACGGTGGGCACCGAGTCCGCGACCGTTTCCACCAACTCTTCCGGACAGCTCGTCGTTGACGGCGTCGTCTATGAGAACTACTATCTCGGCGCGTCCAACGGTCTGTGGTACCGCAACGAGTATGCCGCGGAGATGAAGGACGGCGTCTACGGATATGCTTCCTACAACCACAACGGACAGCTCTCCGACGGCTATGTCTACGGCATCGAGAATGCGCTGGAGATCCTGGAAGACTATTATTATTCTCAGAAGAGGATGAAAGAGCTCTCCAATGAAGCGACCATGTCCGGCGCGGCAGGAAGCACCGTCGGGAAATATACGTTGCCTTCCGATGAGCAGATCATCGAAAAGGCGGCGGCGCTGCGCAAAGAATATTACAGCGAGAACGGCGAAGCCACCGCATATGAAAAGTTTGTCTGGAACCAGAAGCTCGACCTCAGCGGGCTTGACATCCAAGACGACGACTTCTCTCTTTCCCAGGGAGAGCTGCAGGAAGTGCTCGATGCGCTCGGCGTGGCGCTCGGCGGCGCGCTTAGCCCCTTGATTACCAATGTGCTCAACTTCATCGGGACATTTATCGACGGGATGCAGAGCGGTCCTCTCACGATCGGCGTTCTCACAGACGTAACGGGAATTCAGCTGACCATTGCAGGCGACGGAGGAAATACCGTCATAAAGATCTATATCGGACCCGCCGAGCTTGAAAGCGACTATGACAGCGAAGGCAAAGACGTCCTCAACATCGAGATCACGATGGCAGGGGAGACGGAAGCCTACGCGCTGGGTCTCGACTCTCGTCTCATCAGCGGTCTTTCCGAATTGCTCGACAGCCTTATCGCGAAGAGCGACCTCGGTTATGATACCGTTGCGGAACTCGTCTATGACGTTCTGAACGGCGGCGGTACCGGCACTGTCGGCACCATCGGCACCGTCCTCGATCTTGTCGGCGGGCTCATCAGCATCGTCGGCGACATCACCGACCTCATCACCATCGAGACGAATGAGGATGGCGAGGTGATCACTTCCACCGAAGACATGCTCTACGGTCTCATCACCAACCTGCTCTCCGCGCTCTATTGGTATTCCGATCCCGTCATCAAACCCGTCTATGAGTTCTATGCCGAGGCGGCAGAATCGTGTGTGACCGGCGAAAACGCAAAGGCGGCGGCACGCGAATACGGCGAGCAGCTGGCAAGCTATCAGAGGGCGGTGTACGAAGGCGGTATGCACGGTTACATGATCGGCTCCGTCATCGTCCCCGGCGCCTCCCTCATCGCGGGCGACACCCTTGGCAACGGATCCTATTCCGCGACCGTTCCCGCGAGCTACGAAGAAGTCATGCTCTTCAAGGCGGAGCTTTCTTACAAGCGCTGGCTCTATCCTCTGCTCGGCGTGAGAGAGTGCCTGGTCTGCTTCATGCCCTTCGTGCTGCTCTTCATCCTGTTGAGCGGTGTGGCTGCTGAAAAAGAGATGCTCTACGCGACCGGACAGGAAGTCGCGAAGAAGTCCAAGAAGGACAAGAAGGAAGAAGAAGCCGCAGGCGCGGAGAATAATGCGAACGTTTCCGCAGCCGACGCGGCGGAGGCGCGAGTGACCGACAGTGCAGTCTCCGAGGAGGGCACCGAACCACTTGCCGCAGCAAATAACGACGAGGAGGTGCTGTGAAATGAGAAACGCCAATGCTGAAAACAAGAAACCCATTTCCGGCAAGATCGCGGGACTCACAGTCCTCGAAGTTCTGTTCTACATCCTGAGCCTGCCCATCATAGTCATCCTTGCGGCGGTGTTCGGCGTCAAGACGTACCAGATGGTGCCTTACTATTCCTTCTGGCCTTTCGTCGGCGTCATCCTTGCGGGCGTGCTGTGCCTGGTGTTCGTCATCGTCGTGATGTGCATCTCCCTCCGCAAGAAGAGCAAGCGCAGCATACTCATGCAGACGGTGTCCATCATCGTTGCGGCAGTCATGCTCACCTCTTTCATCGCGGTCATGCTCGACGTGATCCTGCCCGACGTGCTCGCGCAGCTCACTTCCAGCACCCTCTTCTATGAGGATCTCAGCAATGCGAAACTCGCAGAGGAGCAGGCGGAGTTCAACACTCAGCTGGAGCATAAGTTCATCATGCTCAACCTGCTCAACGGCAACTACGATCCGGACATATATTACGATGACTTGAAGAACGACCGTGAAGTCATCAGGGCGGCACAGGGCGAGATCGCGAACGCGGTTTATCACTATGCGTCGTCCGGCGACTACGAAGGCTACGAAAAGTATTTCTTCGACGATGATGCACTCTATGAAGAGCTCTTCGATTTCATCTATGACAACTACATCATGACCGATCCCGATTATGCTCTCAATATAATCACCGGTTCCGGTTGGAAATCTGAAGACTCGATCCTGTATGAAGGGCTCGGCTCCGTGGCGAGACTGTCCATCACACACGCGATCGCCCAGGCTATCTACCCCACCTTCGAAAAGCTTGCCGAAGAGGGTATGAACAACGAAAGGATCTCCGAGCTGTTCCTCAACAACTACGCCAGCCTTAAAAACGACGGCTATCTGACCTATGACGACAGCATGATCCTCTATGCGACGTCCGGCAGAATGACCGTCCCCGTGGTCATCAGGCTCCTCCTCGATCAGGGTTACACCTACACCGAGGATCAGCAGGCTTACATCGATGAGAACGACGAAGTCGTCGAGCCCGAAGGCACTTTCTATCTCGAGCTCTATGAGCCGGAAGAAGTGGACGCCGTCATAAAGGCGGGCGCCGTGGATTGGAACAAGGATCACACGAAAGGCGTGCTCAGTGAAGAAGTCCCCGGAGTCAACTACGGCGTGGGCGCGGTCATAATCCCCAACCTCGATGAGAACGGCAACATCGTTTCCGGCGGCTACATCCGAGCCCCCAGAAAGTGGAGCATCCTCGACATGGACGGCAAGAACATGGATGTTGCGGCGATCAGCGACGTTGTGGTCGATCTCACGGATGTGATCGGCGGTCTGATCAGCGGCGGTGAAGAAGGAGAAGACAGTGACAGCATGGGCTCGCTCGTCGAAGCGTTGAAGCCGCTTATGGGTGCGCAAACCCTGGGGAGCCTGCTTCAGAACCTGAGCCCGCTCGTCAACCTGCTTGCCAAAGTCAGCGTGCCCGAGTTGGTCGACTCTGTCCTACAGGCGGTGACGGATGTCATCATGGCGGCGACGGGCGGAGCCGGGCTCTACCTCAACCTTTGCGTCAACGATGACGGTGATCTCGAGATCGCCATCTCTCCCACCAACGTGGAAGTCGGCATGCACGGATATCAGTACATGACCTGGATGGAATCCGACAGCCTGCTGTTTGCGGTGATGAGCGTCATGTCCCTGCGTGAATGGCTGTACATCTTCGGCGCACTGTCCGTGCTGATGGCGTTTGCCGCAGGCATGTGCCGCGAGATCAAGGAACGCGTCAGGAAGGACATCGAAGACAACAAGAAGAAAGAGGAAGCCGAAGCGGCTGAGGGCGAGACGCAGTCCGCAGACGCACAGGCGGATGACGCCGAAGCGAATGCGGAAGAGCTCCCCGCGGCGGAAGAAACGCCCGCAGAGGAGAACGTGTCCGCAGAAGGTCCCGCGGGAACGGATCCCGCGCCGGATGCGGCGGTCTGAAATGACTGTTGACAACGGGGACTTGCATTGCAAGTCCCCGTTTTCATGTCTTGCGGCAATGAAAGGAGAGCACAAGAAAATTCGGGAAAATTGCCGCATTACGCTTGCAAACGCGCGCGCGTGTGATATAATGGAAAAAATTTAGGGAGAAACAGATGCTCGTCTTTGAGAATGCCGTTTATTATACGACCCGAGGGTTTATGAAAGGCACGCTGACCGTGTCGGACGGCAAGGTATTTCTCTCTTCCGCCGTCTCCGTCACGGAGGACGAGATCGACGGACAAGTCATCTTTCCCGGTCTTGCAGACGCACACGTTCATCTGCGGGAGCCGGGTTTTTTTTATAAGGAGAGCATCGCGACAGGCAGCGAAAGCGGGGCGCGAGCGGGCTATGCGGCGCTCTTTGCCATGCCCAATCTTGATCCCGTCCCGGACAGTCTCCCGCACCTTTGTGAGGAACTGGATGCGATAAGCCGCTCCGCAAAGACGGGGGTGTATCCTTACGCCGCTCTCACGGTGGGCGAGAAAGGGGAGGAACTCTCGGCGATAGAGGAGCTTGCGCCTTATGTCATCGGGTTTTCCGACGACGGCAGAGGAGTGCAGGACGAAGATCTCATGCGCGAAGCGATGCTGCGCGTGAAGGCGTGCGGCAAGGTGATCGCTGCTCATTGCGAGGTGAACGAACTGCTCCGCGGCGGCTATATCCACGACGGGGCTTACGCGCGCGCGCACGGACATAAAGGAATATGTTCCGAGAGCGAGTGGAGGATGGTGGAGCGCGATGTCGCTCTTGCGGAGGAAACGGGCGCGAGCTATCACGTCTGCCATGTGTCTACAAAGGAGAGTGTGGAGATCGTAAGGCGCGCAAAAGCGCGCGGCGTTGATGTGACGTGCGAGACCGCTCCGCATTATCTTCTTCTCACCGAGGACGACCTCAAAGAGGACGGCAGATTCAAGATGAACCCGCCCATCCGCACGGCGGAGGACAGGGCGGCGCTCGTGGAAGGGCTCGCGGACGGCACTGTCGATATGGTGGCGACTGACCACGCACCCCACTCCGATGAGGAGAAATCGAGGGGTCTCGCGGGCAGTCTCATGGGGGTCATCGGGCTGGAATTCGCCTTCCCCGTGCTGTATACGGGGCTTGTGAAGACGGGACGCATTTCCCTGCACCGTCTTGTCGAGGCGATGTCCACCACGCCTCTTGCGCGGTTCGGGCTGCAGGGCGGAGACATATATGACGGCGCTCCCGCCGACCTTGCCATCTTCGACCTTTCCCGCGAATGGACGGTGAGAGGACGAGACAGCGCGTCCAAGGGCAGCAGCACACCCTTTGAGGGGATGAAAGTGAGATCGAAAAACACAATGACGATACTGAACGGAGAAATCATATGGAAAGAGTGAAAAGAAAACTCGTGCTTGAAAACGGCGACGTCTATGTCGGTTACGGGTTCGGGGCGCAGTCCGACGCCATAGGAGAGATCGTGTTCAACACTTCCATGGCGGGCTATCAGGAGATCATCTCCGACCCCAGCTACACCGATCAGATCCTCGTGATGTCCTATCCCATCATCGGCAACTACGGCATCACGGACGAGGACTACGAGAGCAAGAGCCTGCTGCTCAAAGCCATGGTGGTGCGCGACTACAACGACGCGCCCTCCAACTTCCGCTACACCAAGACGCTCTCCGAGCTTTTGGAGGAGAACGGAGTGCCCGGCATCCAAGGCATCGACACCCGCAAGCTGGTGCGCACCATCCGCGACAAGGGCTCTATGAAGGCGTGCCTCACGGACGAGAGCGTGCCCGACGAAGAGGTGATGAAGAGGATCGCGGAGTATGTCTATCCCACCGATCAGGTGGACCGCGCGGGCTGCAAGAAGAGATGGTACAGCCGCACCCCCAATCACCGCTATAACGTCGTCGCGGTGGACTGCGGCATCAAGAATCAGATGGTGCGCAACCTCAACAACAAGGGGTGCAACGTCATCGTGGTGCCGCACACCATCAGCGCGGACGACGTGTTGGCGCTGAAACCGGACGGAGTGTTCCTCAGCAACGGCCCCGGCGACCCCGTCAACGTGCCCGAGGTGGTGGAGCTGGTCAAAGCGCTCAAAGGCAAGGTGCCCATGATGGGCGTGTGCATGGGTCATCAGCTCATCGCGCTCGCATACGGCGCCAAGACCTACAAGCTGAAATTCGGCCACCGCGGCGGCAACCATCCCATCCTGGACAAGACGACGGGGTTTATCGAGATCACGGCGCAGAACCACAGCTACGCGGTGGACGAGAAGTCCCTCGCGGGCACGGGGCTCGAGGTCACGCACGTCAACCTGCTCGACAAGACGGTGGAGGGCGTGGAAGACAAGCGCAACAAGGTGTTCTCGGTGCAGTTCCATCCCGAGAGCGCGCCCGGTCCCTGCGACAGCATCAGACTTTTCGACAAATTCATTGTTAACATAGAGGAGTGGAAGAAGAATGCCTAAGAGAACGGATATAAAGAAGGTATTGGTCATAGGCTCCGGCCCCATCGTGATAGGGCAGGCGGCGGAGTTCGACTATGCGGGCACGCAGGCGTGCATAGCCTTGAAGGAAGAGGGCTACGAAGTGGTGCTCGCCAACTCCAACCCCGCCACCATCATGACGGACAAGATGATGGCGGACAAGATATACATGGAGCCGCTCACCCTCGAATATGTGGCGAGGATCATCCGCTACGAGCGCCCGGACGCCATCGTTCCCGCCCTCGGCGGACAGACGGGTCTCAATCTTGCGATGAAGCTCGCGCACAGCGGCGTTTTGGACGAATGCAACGTTAAACTGCTCGGAACGTCGCTTGAAAGCATCGAAATGGCGGAAGACCGCGAAAAATTCAAAGAGATGTGTCTGCGCATCGGCGAGCCTGTCATCCCCTCTCAGATCACATATAGCATCGAAGAGGCGAAGGAAGCGGCGCAAGTCATCGGCTATCCGGTGGTGCTTCGTCCCGCATTCACGCTGGGCGGCACGGGCGGCGGCTTTGCCGAGAACGAGGAGGAGCTTTGCGAGATCATGAAGAACGCCTTGCAGCTCTCTCCCGTGGGGCAGGTGCTGGTGGAAAAGAGCGTCAAGGGCTTCAAGGAGATAGAGTTCGAGGTCATGCGCGACGCCAACGACACCGCGGTCGCCATCTGCAGCATGGAGAATCTCGACCCCGTCGGCGTGCACACCGGTGACAGCATCGTGGTCGCGCCCGCACAGACCCTCACCAACAAGGAAGTGCAGATGCTGCGCAACAGCGCATTGAAGATCATCCGTGAGCTCAAGATAGAGGGCGGGTGCAACGTGCAGTTCGCGCTCGACCCTCACTCCTTCAAATATTATCTCATCGAGGTCAATCCCCGCGTGTCGCGTTCCTCGGCGCTTGCATCCAAGGCGAGCGGCTATCCCATCGCGCGCGTGACGGCGAAGGTGGCGCTCGGGATGCACCTGGACGAGATCATGCTCGCCAACACGCCCGCGTCCTTCGAGCCCGCGCTCGACTACATCGTCACCAAGGTAGCGCGCTTCCCCTTCGACAAATTCGCGACCGCGTCCAACAAGCTGGGCACGCAGATGAAGGCGACGGGCGAGGTGATGAGCATAGGCAGGACATTCGAGGAGAGCCTGCTCAAAGCGCTGCGTTCTCTCGAGATCGGCGCCATCCACATCTGGATCCCCAAGTTCGACACCTGGACGCGGCAGGAGCTTTACGACTATATCAAGGACTGCACCGACGACAGACTGTTCGCGATCGCGGAACTCTTCGAGCGCGGCGGGGACATCGGTCTCATCGCGTCCAGCACCAAGATCGACATGTTCTTCCTGGAAAAGATCCGCGAGATCGTGGAGTTCGAGTCCGTGGTCAAGGCAAATCCCTTCGACGTCGCGGTCTTCAAGGAAGCCAAGCGCCGCGGGTTCTCGGACAAATATCTCGCCAAAGTGTGGAAGTCCACCGAGGAGGAGATATTCTTGAAGCGCCGCGAGCTCGGCATCATGCCCGTATACAAGATGATCGACACCTGCGCGGGCGAGTTCGAGAGCTACGTGCCCTATTTCTACTCCACCTACGAGGAGGAGCAGGAGAGCGTGGTCAGCGACCGCAAGAAGATCATCGTGCTCGGCTCCGGTCCCATCAGGATAGGGCAGGGCATCGAGTTCGATTATTCCACTGTGCACGCCATCTGGACGATCAGGAATGCGGGCTATGAGGCGATCATCATCAACAACAACCCGGAGACCGTCTCCACGGACTACACCACCTCGGACAAACTCTACTTCGAGCCCCTCACCGTCGAGGACGTGATGAACGTCATCGAGCTTGAGAAGCCGGACGGCGTGGTGGTCTCCCTCGGCGGACAGACCGCGATCAACCTTGCGGACAAGCTGGACGCGCTCGGGGTGAAGATCATCGGCACGGACGTCGCCGCCATCCGCAACGCGGAGGACCGCGACTGCTTTGAGAAGATCCTGAACGATCTCCACATCCCGCAGCCCAAGGGCGAAGCGGTCTTCACCGTCGAAGACGGACTTAAAGTGGCGAAAAAGATCGGTTATCCCGTGCTTGTGCGCCCAAGCTATGTTCTCGGCGGCAGGCAGATGCAGATCGCGTCCACCTCGGAAGCCCTCGGCAAATATCTGCGCTCCGCGGCTGCGCTCGAGACGGGGCACGCCATTCTGGTGGACAAATACATTCTCGGCAAGGAGCTTGAAGTCGACGCCGTGTGCGACGGCAAGGACGTCTTCTGTCCCGCCATCATGCAGCACATCGAGCGCACGGGCGTGCACTCCGGCGACAGCATCTCCGTCTATCCGACGTTCAGCGTGAGCGAGGCGGCGAAGAAGAAGATCCTGGACTACACCGTGCGGCTGGGTCTGGGCATCGGCATCGTCGGGCTTTACAACATCCAGTTCATCGTGGACGCCAAAGAGGACGTCTATGTCATCGAGGTCAATCCCCGTTCTTCGAGGACGGTGCCCTTCATCTCCAAGGCGTCGGACTACTCCCTCGCGGACATCGGCACCAAGGTCATGCTCGGCATCTCGCTGAAAGAGCAGGGCTTCACCACCGTCTACCCCGAGAAGGAACCGGACAGGTGGTATGTCAAGGCGCCCGCCTTCTCCTTCTCCAAGATCAAGGGCATGGAGGTCTATCTCTCCCCCGAGATGAAGTCCACGGGCGAGGCGATCGGCTACGACACGTCCATGAAGCGCGCGCTTTACAAGGCGCTCAAAGCGTCCGGCATGAGCATGCAGAACTACGGCACGGTGTTCCTCACCATCGCGGACTGCGACAAGGAGGCGTTCCTGCCCATCGCAAAGAGATTCTATGACCTCGGCTTCAACATCGAGGCGACGAAGGGCACGGCGGACTTTTTGCACGAGCATGGCATCCGCGCCCGCTCCAAGGCGAAGATCAGCGAGGGCAGCGACGAGATCCTCGACAGCATCAGAAAGGGACATGTCACCTACGTCATCAACACCCGCGACCTCAACGAGGAGAGCACCAAACGCGACGGCTATGAGATCCGCCGCGCCGCGGTGGAGAACAACGTCACGCTGTTCACCTCACAGGACACCGTCGAAGCACTGCTCGACGTCCTCGAAGACATGACCTTTAGGGTCAGCACCATCTGCTGATGAAACAAGAAAAACTTTCCGTCATCTCCTGCCGAGACCTCAACGGAACGGTGTTCGAGCTGAAACTCGCGGGCGCGAGCGTGATGCGCGCGGGGCAGTTCGTGGAGCTTTCCGTCCCGGGGTTCTTCCTGCGCCGCCCGATAAGCGTCGCGGACTCGGACGAGAGCGTGCTCACCCTGCTCATAAAGACGGTGGGGGAGGGCACCAAAAAGCTCCGCAGCCTCGCTGCGGGAGAGGAACTCGACGCGCTCACCGGGCTCGGCAACGGGTTCACCCTCGCGGGCGAAAAGCCCCTGCTCGCAGGCGGCGGGATAGGTTGCGCGCCTCTTTACAAACTCGCAAAAGAGTTCGCGGCGGCGGGCATAAGACCGCATGCGGTGCTCGGGTTCAGGAATGCGGAGGAGGTCTATTACGCGGAGGAATTCGCAAGATATTGCGATGTCACCGTCGCCACCGACGACGGCAGCCTCGGGGTGAAAGGAAACGCGGTCTCCGCGGCGGCGGACATCCCGCACGACGTCTTTTATGCCTGCGGACCGCAGGTCATGCTGCGTGCCGCGGCGGGCTCTCTCGGGCGCGGTCAGGTCAGCCTTGAAGCCCGGATGGGCTGCGGCTTCGGTGCGTGCATGGGGTGCAGCATAGTGACCAAGCACGGCTATGCGCGCGTTTGCAAAGAGGGCCCCGTGTTCGGGGCGGAGGAGGTCGTATGGTGAAGGATCTTTCCGTCGAGCTTCTCGGCTATGAGATGAAAAACCCCGTCATCCCCGCCAGCGGAACATTCGGCTTCGGGTGGGAATTCGCGGAATATTACGACATCGACATCCTCGGTTCCATGAGCCTAAAAGGGACGACGGCGGAAGCGAGATACGGCAATCCGCTCCCGCGCATCGCGGAGTGCACGGCGGGTCTCATCAACGCCATCGGTCTGCAAAACCCCGGCGTGAAAGCCGTCATAGAAGAGGAGATCCCGCGGCTTGACAAGGTCTACCGCGGCAAGGTCATCGCCAATGTCGGCGGGCACAGCGTGGAGGAATATGTCCTGACAGCCTCCGCGTTCAACACCTGTGACAAGGTGTTCGCGGTGGAGCTCAACATAAGCTGTCCCAACGTCAAAGGCGGCGGCATGGCGTTCGGCACCGACCCCGAAATCGCAAAAAACCTGGTTTATGAGGTCAAAAAGAGCGTCACAAAGCCGCTTATCGTCAAATTGAGCCCCAACGTCACATCCATAACGGACATGGCGAAGGCGGTAGCCGACGGGGGCGCGGACGCGGTGTCACTCATCAATACACTGGTCGGGATGCGCATAGACCTGCGCACCCGCAAGCCCGTCATCTCCGTCCGTACGGGCGGGTTCAGCGGGCCCGCGGTGTTCCCCGTGGCGCTCAGGATGGTCTCCGACGTGGCACGCGCGGTGTCCGTCCCCGTGGTGGGCATAGGCGGCGTGTCCTCCGCCCGCGACGTCATCGAGATGATGATGGCGGGCGCGTGTGCCGTGCAGGTGGGCGCGGCGAATCTCGTCGATCCTTTCGCCTGCAAACGCATAGTGGAAGAGCTCCCTCTCGTCATGGAGGAGCTCGGCATAAATTCTTTGAAGGAAATTATCGGCGTGGCAAACGCCTGAGAGGTGCATATGGCAAAGGACGTCATCATAGCATTGGA
>CASDRL010000068.1 GCA_949283145.1 uncultured Clostridia bacterium
CGCGGAGTGCCGCAGATCGAAGTCACCTTCGACATCGACGCCAACGGTATCGTGTCCGTGAAGGCTGTGGACAAGGGCACCAACAAGTCGCAGTCCATCACCATCACCGCGTCGTCCAACCTCTCCGAGAGCGACATCGAAGCAGCCATCAAGGACGCCGAGAAGTACGCCGAAGAGGACGAAAAGCGCAAGAACCTTGTCGAGGCGAAGAACAACGCGGAGCAGTTCATCTTCGTCATCGAGAAGTTTGAGTCCGACAATTCCGACAAGATCGCGGATGCGGACAAGACCGCGCTGAAGGACGCCGTAAAGGAAGCGCGCGAAGCGCTCGAAAAGGCGGAGAGCGACGAAGCCGTCAAGGAGATCGTCGCAAAACTCAGCAAGGTGACGGATCCCATCTTCACCAAGTTCTATCAGGAGAACCCCGAAGCCGCGGCCGAAGCTGCGAAGGCGGCGGGATTCGACCCGAACGCGGCAGGCGCGCAGGGCGGAGCGGACGGCGTCGTCAACGACGACAATATGACTCCTCCCGAAGGCGGCTGGGAAGACTGAAAGCAATAGGCGGGCAGGGCGTTTCATGCGCCCTGCGTCCGCTTGAAGGGCAGGCGCGCACCTTACGCGCGCGGGAAGCGCGGTCACTCGCGCTTCTGTGCCGCCGAGGGCGGTGAAAGGATATGGCAGACAAGAGTTATTACGAAATATTGGGGGTGGATAAAAACGCGAGCGCGGACGAACTCAAATCGGCTTACCGCAAACTCGCAAAGAAGTATCACCCCGATATGTACGCCGGCGCAAGCGAGGCGGAAAAGAAGGACGCCGAGGCGAGGTTCAAAGAGGTGAACCATGCCTACGATGTGCTTTCCGACCCGCAGAAGCGCGCGGCTTACGACACTTACGGTTCCGAGAACGGTCCCATGGGCGGCGCCGGCGGAAGCGGCGGTTTCGGAGGATTCGGCGGCTTCGGTTCGCATAGCGGACAGGGGTTCGGATTCGACATGGACGATATCTTCTCCACCATTTTCAGCGGGTTCGGAGGAGGACGGTCGCAGCAGTCCCGTGCCAACGCGCAGCAGCGCGGTTCCGACATCCGCGTCGGGCTCACGCTTACGTTTGAAGAGGCGGCGTTCGGCGTGCAGAAAAAGATCAATGTGCGCAGGGTAGAGACTTGTTCCGCATGCAACGGCACGGGCGCAAAGGACGGCAAAGCGTTCAAGACCTGCACCACCTGCAACGGCGCAGGGCACGTCACCCAGGTGCAGCGCACCCCCTTCGGGCAGTTCAGCACCACGGGAGTGTGCCCGACATGCCGCGGTACGGGCAGGGTCATCACCGAGCCCTGCAAAGCGTGCAGCGGTCAGGGCAGGGTGGAACGCGTGCGCGAGATCACGGTCAATGTGCCTGCGGGCATCGACAACGGTCAGACCATCACATATGCCGGCGAAGGCAACGGGGGCAGGAACGGCGGAGACCGCGGCTCCCTTGTCGTGGAGATCACCGTAAAGCCCCACAAACTCTTCAAGCGTGTGGGGAGCGATCTGCAGCTCGAGATACCCGTCACGATCTCCGAGGTGGCGCTCGGGTGCACTCTTTCCGTGCCGACGCTGAAGGGCGCGAAGGAGCTCAAAGTCCCGGAAGGGACGCAGTCCGGCACGGTGTTCAGGATGAAGGGCTGCGGGATCAAGAAACTGCGCGGCTCCGACAACGGCGACCTCTTTGTCAAGGTGACGGTGGAGGTGCCGAAGAATGTCACACGCGAGCAGAAAGACCTGCTGCGCAGGTTGGACGCGGCGTTTGAAGTCAAACAGTTCCCGAAGAGGAAAGAGTACAGAGAAAAACTGTAATGAGCGGTTTATCGGCTGAAATGAGCCGATAAACCGTCTTTTTTTTGCGAGATGAGATATAACCTTATCACAGTCATCACCGATCACGAAAACGCAGACCTGGTCGCTTCCGCGATGTTTGACGCGGGCGCGGAAGGGGTGGACATCGCCGACAGGCAGGATTTTGCCGACCTGCTCAGGAGCGACGTCATCTGGGATTACGTCGACGACGACGCGCTGCTCTCGGGCGACGAAGTCAAGGTCTCCACGGTGACCGACGAGGGCGACCGCGAGTTTCTCCCGAGGCTCGAGAGTGTGCTTTCCGCAATGGCGGGGAACGGCGTGAGATACGGCGAGATATCCTCACGTCTCATCGACGAGGCGGATTGGGCGAACGAGTGGAAGAAGTATTACAACCCGATCGTCACACATTCCGTCACCGTCGTCCCCACCTGGATAGATTATCCCGCTGCCGAGGATGAGACAGTCCTGCGTCTCGATCCCGGCATGGCGTTCGGCACGGGCGAGCACGCAACCACAAGGATGTGTCTCGAAATGGCGGACGCGCGGGGGAAGAGCGTCATCGACGTGGGCTGCGGCAGCGGCATCCTCGGCATCGCGGCGGCGCTTACGGGCGCGAAGTCCGTATACATGTGCGACATCGATCCTCAAGCCGTGGAAGCGGCGAGGGCGAATGCGGCGCTCAACGGCGTGGACTGCACCATCGAGAGGGCGGATCTCATCGAATGGAAGGAGAAGGCGGATCTCATCCTCGCCAATCTCACCGCGGACATCCTTTCCCGTCTCGCGCCCTCCGTCGGAGGGCATCTGAACGGGGGCGGGGAGATCGTGGCATCCGGGATCATTGCGGAAAGGCTCGGCGAGGTGAAGGAGGTCTTTGCCGCGCACGGGTTCCGCGTCATCGAAGAGAGGGCGGACGGCGACTGGCGCGCGCTGCGCCTCGGGAGGTGACATGGAACTCAGGCGCTTTTTTGTGAAGGCAGAAGACATATCGGGGAGCAGCGTCACGGTGCGCGGCGATGAGTTCGAGCACATGACCAGGGTGCTCCGTATGAAGCCGGGCTACAAGGTCATCGTGTGCGCGAACGACGGCACGGAACGCGACTGCATCATCCGCACCGTAGACCGCGCGGAAGCGGTGCTCGATGTAGAGCGCGTGAGAGAGGTCGACCGCAAGAGCGTAAAATTCACGCTGTATGCGGGGCTGCTCAAAAACGCGAAGCTGGACATTGTCGTGCAAAAGGCTGTGGAACTCGGCGTGGATGCAGTCGTGCCATTTGTTTCCGAAAACACCGTCGAGAAGAAGTTTAACCCGGACCGCGCCCGCCGCATAGCGCTCGAAGCCGCCAAACAGTGCGGTTCTCCGTGGTTGAGCGAGGCGGAAGAGGCGGTCTCTTTTGCCGATGTGCTCGCGCGGGTGAAAGATCACGACGTTGTGTATTTTGCCTATGAGAAGGAGAGGGAACACGCTTTTTCGGATGTCGTTTCCCGCGGGGTGAAGAATGTCGCGCTCATCGTGGGCAGCGAGGGCGGTTTCACTCCCGAGGAGGCGGACGCCGCGCGCGCAGCGGGGACTGTCCCCGTCACCCTCGGCAGACGCATATTGCGTGCGGAAACAGCCGGGATCGTCGGCTCCGCTCTGTTGTTGAACGCTTTGGGGGAACTTGATTATGACAGATAGACCCACCGTCGCTTTTCTCACGCTCGGGTGCAAAGTCAATCAATACGACTCCGACGCCATGCGCGCCGTGCTGGACTACGGCGGATTCAACGTCTGCGAAGCGCAGGAACACGCCGATGTCTACATAATCAACACCTGCGCCGTGACCGCGGAGGCGGAGCGCAAATCCCGCCAAGCCGTTACCCGCATCCTCAAGATCAATCCCGAGGCGGAGATCTACATCTGCGGCTGCGCGTCGCAGAACAATTTCAGCCAGTTCGCAAGGGACGGCGTAAAATTCATCTCGGGCACCAAGGGCAAGCTTGCCCTCGCCGAGGAGCTCGTCAAAAAGTACGGGGAGGGCAGCGACGACGGTTTTTTCGACAAGATCGTCACCGCCGATTTCGATACCGCGACGAAGTATGAGGACTTCCGCGGCACGCTCACCATGCGCACCCGGCACTTTATCAAGGTGCAGGACGGGTGCAACAATTTCTGTTCCTATTGCATAGTGCCTTATCTCAGGGGCAGGAGCAGATCCAGGGCGGTGAGCAGCGTGCTGCGCGAGCTGGAGACGGCGGAAACTTCCTGCCGCGAAGTGGTGCTCACCGGCATCAATCTTTCGGCTTACGGCAGGGACATCGGAACCTCTCTTACGGCGCTCCTCACAGCCATTGAGAGCACCGATCTCAGAGTGCGGCTCGGGTCGCTCGAAGCGGGCGTGATAGACGAGGATTTTCTCGACGCGGCGAAGCGCATCAAAAATTTCTGTCCGCACTTCCACCTTTCGTTGCAAAGCGGCGATGACGGAGTGCTCAAAAACATGAACCGCCACTATACCACGCGCGAGTATGCCGAAAAAGTCGCGCTCATCCGCTCCCGTTTCCCGGATGCCGCCGTCACCACCGACGTCATCGTCGGCTATCCGACGGAGAGCGAAGAGGCGTTCGAGACGAGTTATGCTTTTTGCAAGGAGATAGGGTTTGCGGATATGCACGTCTTCCCCTATTCTTCCCGCAAGGGCACCGTAGCAGGAAAACTTCCCGTGCTGCCCGCCGCTCTTGTCACGGGAAGGCAAAAGAAAATGACCGCGCTCAAACACGAGCTTTCGTCAGAATTCAGACTTAAACAGCTCGGAAAGCCCGTTGAAGTGCTTTTTGAGACAAAAGAGGACGGGCTTTGGTGCGGGCACACCCCCAACTACGTCAAGGTCTATTCCATGCAGGGAGAGCGCAACACGGTGGCGTCCGTCACGCCCACCGCTCTCTTCGGCGACGGCGTCAGAGTGTGAGAGCGTTTCCGCCTTTCCGGAGCGCTTTTCCCGCTTGCCCGCGCGCTCGCATGGTGATATAATGTTTCGAGAATAACCGCGCGGCAGCGCATAGGAGAATGTCATGAACGATTGTGTTTTCTGCAAGATCATAAAAGGGGAGATCCCTTCCGTCAAAGTGTATGAGGACGAGGATATGGTCATCGTCAAGGATATAGCGCCTCAGGCGCCGGTGCACCTTCTCCTGCTGCCCAAAGAGCACTACGCCAACATAGTTGAAATGTCCGATGCGCAGGCGCAGACCCTCGGCCGCTGCCTCAAAAAGCTCTCCGGCATGGTGGACGAGCTCGGGCTCGCGGACGGTTTCCGCCTGGTGTCCAACAAGGGCAAAAACGCCTGCCAATCCGTGGAACATCTCCACATCCACATCCTCGGCGGGGCACAGCTCGCCGACAGAATGGCGTAATTTTGAAATTCGCCGCCGCAAGCCCCGTCAATCCGTTGACAAATTCCTGCGGCCGTGTATAATAAATATCACTTGCATCAAAAGGAGGTGAAGAAGATGTCTACTGTCAGAGTCGGTGAAAACGAAAGTTTGGACAATGCGATCCGCCGCTTCAAAAGAAAGTGCGCGCGTGACGGCATCATCGGCGACCTCCGCAAGAGAGAAGCCTACGAGAAGCCCAGCGTCAAGCGTAAGAAGAAGGCCGAGGCAGCTCGCAAGAGAGCTTACAAAAACTAAACAACACAAGGGAGTCATCTCCCTTACGGGGGCATAGCCCAGTCGGTTAGAGCGCTTGTTTCACATACAAGAGGTCACAGGTTCGAGTCCTGTTGTCCCCACCATTAGCAAACAAAATCGAACCAGATTTTGTTTGCTTTTTTTGATTGAAAGTTTTTGGTGTGGCGAGACTTTTGGCTGCAGCATGTGATCCGTGTCGCAAAACGGGAATTAATTACAATCGAATGAGATAAGCACACGCCACGGTGCCAAATTGTGACAATGCTTGTATTATGTGATGGTGCGTTGTATAATTTAGGCATAAATTTGCATACAGCAAGAATGAGGTACGATATGATACAGACTATTATACCGCTGAGAGATCTTTCGAATAAGACGAGTCAAGTGGTGGAGCAGTGCGAGCGGAGCGGCGAGCCTATCTTCGTGACACGGAACGGTTATGGTGCGTTGGTCGTCATGTCAATGGAAGCATATCAAACGAGGATGGCGCAGCTCGACCTATATCAGCATCTTCTCGCCGCGGAAAAGGAACTTGCCGATGACAAGCTCGTGCCTGCCGAGAAAGTGTTCGATAGCATAAATGAGATGCTCGAAAATGCAAAAGTGCAAGATTGAGTTTGCCGAGCTTACGAACAGAGAAATGCGCAACACCTTCGGTTATATCATGGGGACACGGTGATGTGGGCGCTTTATGGTGCCGTGAATGGGAAGTGATGCTTTGATGGCGGAAATAAGGTCTCATGTTTTATTGCCCAAATTCATTCTTCAGCGTTTTACCAACGCGGACAATTTTTTCTTTGTATATGATCCTGTCGCGAATGTAATAAAACGGAGTGGGCCGAAGCAGTTTAATGTAGAGAGGGGTTATTCTGCCCCTGATTTTGAGAGGCATCTCAATAAGAACATTGAAAGCGCATTCTCTTCGACCTTGTGCAAAATCGAAATTTTCCTGAGTGAGAGGGCAGATGCCGTATTGATTAAGCGCAGCACCATAATGGAATATTTTTATTCGCTCTTTGGAAGGTCTCCCGATTTGCACCGCCATCTGACAGAAGATCCGTTTTTAAGCTTGGTCTATTCGCAACAGGAGCTACACTATTTGGCGACCGAGGGCGGTATGCAGGAGGCAAAAAGAGATTTTAAGGATCTGCACAGCGACATTGCTATAATAAACAATACGACGACAATAGATTTTGTGTTGCCGGCATCAGGGATTTGTGCATTTCCTTCAGATGAGCAAGAAAGCTACTATCTGATCTTATCACCCAAGCTTGCAATAAGAATATGCTCGCCGGGAGAAGATAGAGTGGCTGTTGGAAGAATGTCTGCAGACAATATAATGTGGATCAATAGAGTAAGCATCCAACACGAAAAATTGAAAAAAGGCAAGATCATCGTTGCAAATAAAAGCCTTTTGAACGAGTTGCGAAGAAAACAATATTGTTAGCAAGGAGTGTCGATTATGTCAGAACAAATTACTGCCGAAGAATTTGATGTAAAAATGAGAAGATTTAGGTTATGTCACAATGCGAAATACGATTATTTTGAGTTTGTTGATTTGTTTTCCGATGTTGAAAATATCCCCGGCAATAATAAGTTGGAAAACAGCAAAGTCATGAAAGTGATGGATTTTGCGATCGCAAATGATAAGGAGTTGAGAAAACCGCTTTCGCCGGGCACGGTATTTTACAGGGCAAGGTTAGTAAGAAATTTTAAAACAGAACTTGGCTGTGTTTTGGAAGGGAAAGACTATTTGGATGGTTTTGATTACTTTGGATCAAAAGAACCGCATTGCCTTGCGGGTGCATCAGGAAGATGTAATGTGGGTGGAACTTCATATTTATACGGAGCGGAGGATGAGGTGACCGCATGTGCAGAGGTAAAGCCTGAATATAGTGAGATCATATCGCTCGGGAAATTTGTCTTAAAACATCAAATGGTGATGATAGATTTTGCAGATGATAGGATGATCAAGGAGTTGCGAGCTTGCGAAAAGGAATATAATGTCAGCGTTGCTTCATTGATCACTTGGATCATGCTTCAGTATGCAAAAGATTATGGGTCAGCCGGATATCGTGTTTGCCAGTATATCACAGACTATTTTCGAAAAGCAGGTTATGATGGCATAATATATCGTAGTTCTCAAACTAATCATAAATGCTATGTATTTTTCAAATCGCATAAAAAGTTCATAGATTTCATGGGGAGTGAATTGGTATATGCAGACAGGAAGAACTATGCTTTTGCGAAATTAAAAAATGTTGGCGAAGCGCGGCAAGACGGAAAGCAAACAAGCGAAGTGATGCATGTTTGGATCGAAAACAACGAGCCTCGGACATCATTAAAAAATTTACATAAAGTGGCAGATACAATAAAGATAGCAAGGCGCCCCAAGTAAGTTTAATTACTGCAAAAAGTGTCTCTGCCTAATGGGCAGTTTTATGCGTTATTTTATTATAATAGATAACGCTTGAACTGCAATTCTAGCATGGATCAAACTACTATATAAACAGACCGCGTTATATTGGTCGCGTCCACGATCCAAGTGCCATCGTTTGTCACAAGCTAAAGCGAGGCGAAAGATTTTTTGGTGAACGATGGGGATACTCTTGCCAAAATAGCTTGTTTTTTATAAAATAAGAGTGTGCGATATGCGCATAAAGAAAGCCAACGATCCGATGTTTGTCGGTGCTAACGATTTTAGGCTTTCGAAAAATAAGCGAGCTGACCTATCAAGGTCAAAAGAGGGCTTTTATGGAAAAGACTATTTGTGAATTGTTTGCAGGAGTCGGCGGTTTTCGCCTTGGCTTCGACCGTCTTGGATCAGGTTGGAAAACTGTGTGGTTCTCGCAATGGGAACCCGGTGCCGCTACTCAATGGGCGCATAAATGTTATGTTAGTCATTATGGCGACAGTTGCGACCTGAACGGCGAATATCATACGGACGAAGATATAGCGGCTGTTGATAAATCAACGATCCCGTCACATTCATTGTTGGTAGGCGGTTTCCCCTGTCAAGATTATAGTGTGGCGCACACTCTCTCATCATCACAAGGGATCGAGGGCAAAAAAGGTGTGCTGTGGTGGCAGATACGAGAGGTATTGATAGCTAAAAAGCCCCCATTTTGCCTGCTTGAAAATGTCGATCGCCTGCTCAAATCTCCCGCAAAACAGAGAGGTCGTGATTTCGGCGTGATGCTCGCGTGTTTTGCGGCACTTGGATACAGCGTAGAATGGCGTGTCGTGAATGCCGCTCAATATGGTGCAGCTCAGCGTCGTAGACGCACATTCATCTTCGCTTACAGCAATAACACGACATATGGCAAAAACATGGCGGAAAAAGACGCGAGCAAGGTCATAGAAAAAGAAGGACTTATGGCGCGCTCTTTCCCTGTGCAAGATGTGGGCGACATTTGTCAAAGACATATCGATACCGATGTCGTCGCAGTAAGCGATACATTCGCGTTTGCGTTCGGAAATTCGGGATACATGCATGACGGAGTCATCTATACGGCAAAAGTGGTTGAAAAAGAAGATCCTTCAACGATGTTAGGGACTATCTTGCAGCGAAATGTCGACGAGCAATATTATATAACGACCGACAAGATGGCGAAGTGGGTATATCTTAAAGGCGCAAAAAAGATCCCCCGTAAGACAAGTGAAGGTCATGAGTATGTTTTTTCCGAGGGACCTATCGCTTTCCCCGACCCATGGGATCGTCCTGCGAGGACCATGCTCACGAGTGAGTCGACGCTGAACCGCTCCACGCATACAGTAGTCGATCCCGGTACCGGCAGGATACGCATATTGACACCTGTCGAGGCAGAGCGGATCCAAGGATTCGATGATGACTGGACGGCAGGGATGCCTGATAGGATGAGATATTTTTGTATGGGAAATGCATTGGTCGTACCGATGATAACACGCATGGGAAAAGTGCTGGACGGTATCATAACGGCCGAGCAATGATGCGATAGCGTTGAAATATACCGCTTTTGATGATAAGGAGGATGTTGCGATGGAAGGCACGGCATATTTGACGAGAGGTGATGTTCTAAGACGAGCACAAGATATCATCGGCATCCCACTGAAGGACATCGACAAAACGGGGCGGCTTGCTTCCGGCAAGGGTGCGATAGGCACAGTCATCGAAGAAAATTGGTTCGGTTATTCTCCCAATTCAGAATCGGAGCCTGATTTCCCCGAGGCAGGGGTAGAGCTTAAGGTCACGCCCTATGTCCATGGGAAAGGTGGGATCCGAGCGAAAGAGAGATTGGTTTGCAATATCATCAATTACATGGAAGAATACGACCGCACTTTTCACACAAGCTCATTTTGGCATAAGTGCAGCACCATATTGCTGATGTCATATGAGCATCGTGATGATGTCCCCAAAGGCGATCTTAGCATAGATAAAGCCATCCTGTTCAGTTTTCCGGAAGAGGACCTGCGCATCATAGAACACGATTGGGAAACGATCATCACAAAAGTGCGCAAAGGTCTGGCTCACGAAATAACGGAAGGCGACACATTATATTTGGCGGCTTGTACAAAAGGAGCAAATGCCGCAAGCGTGCGCAAGCAGCCATTTTCCGATATCCCGGCAAAGCAAAGAGCCTATTCGCTCAAATCATCTTACATGACGCAGATATTACAAAGGTATATCTTTGGGATGGAAGAAAACGAACGGATAGTGAAAGATTGGCATGTGTTAGCAAGGACTTCATTTGAAGGATACTTGATCGCCAAGCTCTCTCCGTATTATGGAAAAACACAAGAAGAGTTGATGACATCATTTGGCGTGACAAAGAAGCCAAAAAACATAAATGATATCTTGTTGGGTAAGATGCTCGGCATCCATGGCAGGATCGCACAAACGGACGAATTCAAAAAAGCAAGCATCGTCCCTAAAACGATCCGCGTTCGTCGCGACGGGACGATCAAGGAGTGCATGTCTTTTCCGCCATTTGACTTTATCAAGCTGAGTCAAGAAACGGAATGGGAGTCGTCGGAACTTTATAATTACCTTGCTCCTACCAAATTCTTGTTTGTGATATTTCAAGAAAACGAGGAAGGGAAATTAGTGTTCGACCGAGTCAGATTCTGGAATATCCCGAGTCGCGATCTTGACGAAGTGGAGCGTGTTTGGCGCAAGACAAGAGATACGATCCAAAGAGGTGTCGTTTTGCAGGAAACGAAACAAGGGGTAAGGAACGATCTTCCGAAAGCAAGTGAAAGCCATGTCGCTCATGTCCGTCCGCACGCGAAAGATGGCAAGGATCGTGCGCCGTTACCCGATGGTCGTATGATGACGAAGCAATGCTTTTGGTTGAATAATTCATACATCGCCGAACAATTGAAAAGGCTCAACTGATATGCAACATCCAAGGTCATACGATTCGACGCCGGAGATCCGCGAGCGGATGTCTAAGGTGAGCTTAAAGAACGGCAAGGCGGAAACGCTTCTTGCGAAACGGCTTTGGGGCTTGGGATATCGATATCGTAAAAATTATAAAAAGCTTCCCGGCTCGCCTGATATCGCCATCACCAAGTTTAAGATAGTCATATTCGTGGACGGCGAGTTTTGGCATGGGAAGGACTGGGAAAATCGAAAAGCGCGTCTTAAACACAACCGCGAGTATTGGATCGAGAAGATAGAAGAGAACATTGCCCGGGACAAGCGTGTCGATATGGCTCTTTCGCAAATGGGATGGACTCCCGTACACTTTTGGGAAAAGGATGTCCTTAAAAATACTGAAGAGTGCGTTCGGCTGATAGTTGATATGTTGGACGGAGGCAGGACATGAACGACATCCGAGTCGTAGAGTTGTTCGCAGGCGTCGGCGGTTTCAGGCTTGGATTAGAGGCTGCCTCCGAACACTTTAAGGTGATATGGGCGGATCAGTGGGAACCATATCAGAAGGAGCAATATGCTTTTTCTTGCTATACCCAACATTTTGGGGCAGGCGCGGAGCATGTATGTGCCGACATAGCAAAGGCCAAGGATAAAGTGCCCGAGCACGACCTTTTGGTCGGAGGTTTTCCTTGTCAAGACTATTCCATTTTGAAAAAAGGCGCAAAGGGTATCGAGGGGCATAAAGGCAGGCTTTGGTGGGAAGTCGATGAGATATTGCAGGAAAAGCGACCCAAATATGTCATCCTAGAAAATGTCGATCGCCTTATTCGCTCCCCGGCACAACAGAAAGGGAGAGATTTTTCTATTATACTGCGTTGTTTTTATGAAAAGGGTTATGCAGTAGAGTGGCGTGTCATAAATGCCGCCGAATATGGTTGCGCTCAGCGTCGTCGTCGCACATTTATCGTTGCATACCACAATAGCACGCCGTTTTATCAAAAGCTGGCGGAAGAGGTGTGTAAACGATGGTTGAAGACCATGCACCGATATATCATAGCTGACGGCATTATGGCGCAGGCATTCCCGGTCGCAAGTTTTAGGGAAGAGTTCGTAGATCAGTGGATAGACGAGTTGATATTCACATCTGTTCAGGATGTTTCAGAAAGGCAGCGAGTCTATCTGTATGATGCCGGGATAATGATCAATGGCAGAGTTTATTCTGTCAGCGTTGAGCCAAAACGAACGCCATCCATACCGCTAAGAGATGTTTTAGAAAAGGTGGGGGTAGACGAACATCACTTTATCAAGGAAGACGAACTGCCGCTATGGACATATAAAAAGGGAGCGAAGTGCGAGCCGCGAAGACGAGCAGATGGCTCCGAATATATCTTTTCAGAGGGCGCGATGGCTTTTCCCGACTCCTTAAACAAGCCGTCACGAACGCTCATAACATCGGAAACGAAACTTTCGCGAACATCTCATGTCGTGCAAGACCATTTGACAGGACGGTTGCGCACTTTGACACCGATCGAATGCGAACGCTTGAATGGCTTCCCTGACGATTGGACTGTAGGCATGCCCGAAAAAATGCGCTACTTTTGCATGGGCAACGCGCTTGTCGTCCCGTTGGTGACCATGATAGGCAACGCTTTGATCTCATGCATACGCCATGATCAGAAATAACCAACGAAAGGGAGCGCGTTAGGTGGATAAAGTAAAATTGATTTTAGATACATCACTGATTTACGACTTGATAGGCTTTGGTGAGAAGTCTATCATGAAACCATACATAAATTACGATGAAATACGAAAAGAGCCGCTTTTTATCCCGACATATGCGGTGTTTGAATTTTTAAACAATCAACGGTTTTGTCAGAATTTTTCATATAATTATAAGAAAGTGAAGACTCTTGGCAAGATAATAGACTCACTTGATCTTGATGAAACTATCAAAGATGAGGAGATCATATGTTTGGAAGAGTTGCAAGAAAAAGAGCGTGAACGAGTGAAAACAGAACTTATAAAAAGAATATCGAAGTTATATGCGCATTATTTGACAAGTATATTCGCCGCATTTCTTGCTGAAGAAGCAGATTTACTATCACGCGCCGATAAGCAACAAGGGAAGGACAAATATAAACATGATATTAGCATGATGTGCAAAGGGCTTGTTGAAAAGCGAGAATCTTTGATCGCTGATTTCCTGCTTCAAAAAATCGGAGAGGGCAACACTAACAAAAAAGTGATATATGATTTGGCATATTCTTGTTTGGAACAGGATATGATCATATCCTATTTTTGTCTTGCAACATTTACATCGGCACAAACTTCGCAGAGCGCACTGTGTTCTGATTTCTTACAAGCAGTACAAAAACAGCTTAACAATTTTCCGCCGGGATCCAAAGCTACTCCGAATGGAGATAATAACTTTTTTAAAATATTATTCGATTCTGTTGTTGCTCAATTATATTCTTTTTCAAGGGAGATGGATTGCTCAATCACACTTGAAAAGTGCCAAGATATGGAGTTTCGTCGTTTATCTAGACGATTAGCTTATGTGGACGATCCTGGCATAATTGCATCCTACCTGAATGATTGGCTGCAAACCGTTGTCGGATTGAACAATAGACCACAAAAATACACGAGCATTCGAAATGATATCATTGATATGGCAATAGCAATGATGCAAGCTCCAGCGGAATATCCTGGCCGCTCACTTCCGCTTTCATCAGATAAAGGGTTCCTAAGGCGTGTTGTACCCTATGATCACAATTATACAAGGTTCGTCAACATTGCATTACTTGATACAAAGTGGCACCCATAAGCAGATACCTTATAACATTTTATCCCACAATTTTCTGATTCAGCATGCTAGCGAGGATGACTTATCAAAATATGTTCGACGGCGAGTAAATAAGGAAGATTGGGTTAAACTGTAAACAAGCGCTTGAAAGACTTTTCGGTGTATGCTATCATAATTTTAAAGTCTACTGCGCCTGATGTGTGAGATGTATTGTTATGAAAATTGGCGATATAATGACTCCGAAGTGTCACGATATACCAAAAGAATTTTGGTATCCTGTCAATTCAGAATCGCGTGAAGTGTTGGTTTATCGATTAACAAAATTGTCTAATGATATATCAGATGAGGACTTCCTATCAAATTACGAAATAGATAAAAGCAGAGGAACTATTATGGCGGGAAACCTAGGTGATGATAGATATTATGGCCTTTCGGTTTTAGAGGATAAGTCAGATGCGGAAGTTCTGCTCAAAAAAATAGCTGCAAAAAGAAATCTGAAAGGGATCGCATGCGGCAAAACGCGTGTGACTGATGGGGTCATAAGGCAAACGCCCTCATTAACATTGCCGTCTCACATTACATGGTGGCTCTTTGAAGGCGCGGCACCTGAAACATATTTTACTTCGATACAGGATGGGGAAGACAATGAATGAAAATTCTTTCGTGTGTAGCCCCAGATATGGGGAGCTATATTATGATGAAATCTTTTTGTATTATGACGGTCCATGCCTGTTTTCGCTACGAAACATTTTGGGCTATCGCTTTATAGCAATTTTAGAACGCGAAGATTCGGCGCGTTCAAGGTATGTTATTGCCCCGGTATCGGTGGCAAGGTATAAAGCGTTTGTGGAAAATAGATATTCAATCAGGCATGTTTTTACCAAATCAGAAATGGGGGGCGTTTTCGCGGCAGAATTCAATCAGCATGGAGCGCACTTGTATGATATCGCAGCTGATGAATTGGAGAATTTAAATTTACCAGATGATGCAGAAATGTTAGAATATAATGGTAGCTACTTAAGAAATGAAATTGTATACAATGCATCAGAATTTAATGTGCCTATCATTCAGAAATCGCTTGAAAAACATGGCGAACACAGACAGTATATTTTTGCAAGAGAATTTGCGAGAGAAAGCGAGGGATTCCAAAGGATATTTGATGGAATAGCAAAAGATGCTATACAGGCTATCCCTGAAGACAAATGCACACCGAAAATAAAAAAGCGAATAAAAGAATCTTGTCAGATCCCTTTAATGAAAACATATGCCGCTTCTTTTGGAGTTCAAATAGAAGGAATTGAGTTCGCATCATTAGGGGAGGATGAGTCGGATTTTTGTAAGCACATCGCGACATATTTTGCTCTGTTGGAGATGGGAGATTCTGCAAATGATGACTTTTACGCCCAACACAAGCATGCAATCGTAGCTTTAAGAAAATACTATAAAACCTTGCTGTCATTGGGTTTCGATGTTAAATTGCAGGCGGCAACTCCAGCGCATAAATATTACAAGAGCTATTTACAAAAAGCCACAATACTTGAAAGGTATCAATATTTGAATGGCATTATCGGAATCGATACCGAGCAATTAACATTGGTAGGAACTTGGTCGGAGATAAATATTGATAATAAAACATTTAAGTTCAAATGCAAATCAGGAGAAATGGTCGCGGGTTCTTTCGATGAGGATTTCGATGAATCCATATTTGATTTTGAAAGCGAGATAAGCGTCATCGTGGATAAGGCAATTTCAGTAGCGCGAGCAGGTGATGAATCTGAGAAGTACACATTGTTGTCAATAGTTTAATATGGTGACAAGATTATAAATTCTGATGACATTCGCTATCGTATCAAATACAGCAAATGCAGAGATGTTTCCATTTGGTCAATTTTAAATGCAATGATTGAGAATGCATTCGTTTTAGGTTATTGTCATTCCCACAGCATAGCAAAAGGGACGGCGCTTGCCGTCCCTTTTGCTATGCTGTGGGAACATCCGCTGGCGAGAACCTCGCGCGTCCGAGACATACGGGCGGGGCGCATGTTCTCATTCCATTGTGCGTGAAAGAGTTTCTTCGCGCACAGGTTCGGCGACTTGCAGACGGTAGCAGGGCAGAGGAAAAACATCCATGCAAGACGCTTTCGCAGTTGGGCGAATGTCCTGTTGTCCCACCAAACGGGAACTATCCGGACACCACTATTACAGAACAGTGGGGGCGGGTAGTTTTTTTTATTGCCGCCGAAGGAATAGGATTACCGTATAAAAGCCAAGCAAATCAAATTGTCCTAATCGCCCCTCAATTAATCTATGGTGATTATTTAAAAGCAAACAACAGTCCTGGCGGCAACCACAGCTTCCGAACACACTATTTTCGTTTATTATATCTCTATTGGAAAATCCGATCAACTATCGGAGATTTCAAATGATAAATCGTTAGTAATCTTTAACTCCCAAGTCAATCTTCTCATAATGACGATCATATGTATTGCAGACTATTGATTTCCTTACCAAAATGCAGTATAATATATTCAAATAGCTATTAAGAAAAATTTGGTGAATACTAATGAATAAAACAGTCAAAAATTATTACATTCTTAAATCAAAATGGTTACCGCAAGATACTGTTAGTACATTTATGCCTTTTGTAATAAATTTAATACGTTCTGAAAAGATAGAGTCTTGCACTATCGAAGAATTGTCTGAGCAATTCAAGTATAAATATGGATATAGATTGGAAATGTTTATTTTGCGTCCGATTTTAAATAATATGAAACAGAATGGTTATGCGGATATAAAACACGGCAAATGGATTTTTTATAAAGACACAATGCCGAATGTTGACTTGGACTCAGAGGCAAATATTTTTGATGAGAAATATAATAAACTTATCAACGGGTTTGTAGATTTTTGTAATGCTCCCGATGAAATTAACTATAACGCAGCGGATAAAATCATTACCGATTTTATTTATGACAACAACTTTGACACCAAAGTATATACAGGGCGTGGGACTCTATATGATGAGAGTGATACTTATAGGTATTTTTTGTCAGGATATATTCAACAATTGAAAGAAAAAAATGATCCCTTGTTTAATTTTATTGTTTCCTTATGCGAAAGTACTCTGATTAAGTCATATATGTTCAATGAAGGGCTAAAAAGTAGTGCTTTTATAAATAAAACCCTATATATTGACACCCCTATCATTTTTAGATTGCTTGGATATTATGGCGATTTTTATGAGCAAGAATACAAGTTTTTAATCCAAAGCTTGCTTGAGAAGAACTGCAGAATTTATATTTTTAAGCGAAACTATGATGAGGTCTTAAAAGTTTTGCGTACAGCCGAAAAATATGTTGAAAGCGTTCAATACGATATGGCTCGCTCTTCAGACGTTTGCAATTATTTTAGAAGTCAAAATATGCGTGCCGAAGATGTTGCCGAAGAAATAGAATTGTTGAATAGTCACTTGACTAAATTGGGGATAGATTTGTTTAATACTGATGTTGATTGGGATGATAAACTTTTTGTGGAAAGCTATGATAGTATCCGTAATGGAATCATACAGGAATATTGTACATCTTCTAAAGATAAACGGTATTTACCGGAAGCCGCTATAAATATAGATACTGATAGTACGATGCATATCTATAGTTTGCGAAAGAATAACAACATAATAAAATTGTCAGATGCTCCTTGTTTTTATATAAGCAGTAATTTTGGCTTTGTTAATGCAATAAGAAAATATAATAACGAACATTATAAAGAAACCATATCACCGGTAATAAGTGATGCGTTTATAGGAATGATAATAAGCGGTGAAAACTCACAAAAGGCACAACAGGTTGCAACAAATAAAGTGTTGTCATTCTGTTATAGCGCATATAAGCCGTCTAGAGCTATGTTAAGCAAATTTGTAGAATTGGTGGAACAAGAAAAAGAAGCGTCAAGGATAACGGAAAATGACTATATAGCAATACGAAACCATACAATGGTTAATGACTTTTTGGTTCGCAGTACACAAAATAATATTGAAGAATTGTCTCAAAACACGGTGTATGAAGTATTGGATCTTATAAAAGCCGATCATATTTTTGACGCACAGAAATCTTTTGATAGACAAACACAAGAAAGAGAAGATCATCACAAAACAGAAATTGCATCTTTGACAAAAATAAAAGACGAAGAAATTGAAAAATTACGACACAAGAATTATTTATTAAGAGCACAACAAGCACAAAAACAGTTCAATGTATATAAATTAAAGGTTAAAATTGGCTTTGGAATTATACTATCACTAATTGCTGTGCTTTTATTGGGTGGAACCATTACGCAAATAGCGTTGGTGTGTTTAGACAAAATTACCAAATTAGCGATAATATCAACAATTATAACGGGATTGGGCTCTTTGTTGACAATCACGTTTGAAATTATTTCATATAAAAATGATTTTGATAAATGGTTTGTTAAAAAGTTGTTTGACAAACGAAAACTAAAGATTTGTCAAACAAATAGTCTATCAATTGAAGATATGGAATAAATTATATTATCGCGCTACAATAGCAATATCCCCAGTGTTTAGCTTTGTTAGGTTGCTTTAATTTGGCTTATATACATTAGACGGGAGCTATCCGAATACCACTATTACCGAACAGTGGGGTCGGGGGGGGTATTGACGCCGAAGGAATTATTTTCTGATTTTTTTGCCCTTCGTTGTGGCTATCGTAGCACAGTCCTCGCGGAAGTCAACGGGAAAAATTATCGCTGAAAAATAAAATAAGTCTATACACGGAAAGCCGTAAGCTGAAGAAAGAAGTCGGGGGAAATATTCAGAAAGTTATGCAAGTACAAGGACGTGGAAATATTGCAATCGGAAGCATGTCCGGAGGATCATATACGTATGCTTGTGTCCAGGCCGACTAAAATATCTGTGGCGAGTTTCATGGGGTATCTGAAGGGCAAAAGTTCAGTGATGATATTCGAGAAACATGCAAACATGAGATACAAATATGGCAACAGGAAATTTTGGTGCAGGTGCTATTACGTAGACACGGTAGGGAAGAACACGACGAAGATAAAAGAATATATCGCCAACCAAATGAAAGAAGATAGGATGATGGAACAAATGACGATAACGGAACTGTTGGATCCGTTCAAACAATAGTGTTGGCGATTCGCAAAAGGCGGACTACGGGTAAGCGATTTCGCTATGCTAGTATCAGAGGGCTATGCCCGCAAATTAAAAACCACTAGCTAAGCTGGTGGGTTTTATTGTCATCTTTTCTTTTTCTTTCGCCATAATATAGTTGCCGTTATGCAGGGGAATTTGTGTTTGTCGTGATGCAGAAAACGGTCGGGGTGTTGTCATGGCGGTTTTGAGCTAGAGGTGTCAAATTTTGCCGTTAAAGGGCAATGTTTTATGAATTTTGCAAAATATTACCCTTTAACTTGACTTTTAACGAGTGGGCGCGCTATCCTATCAATGTCTTGAACGGGAGGTCCGCATATGGAATTGTATGTTCGTGAAAAGTATCTCAAAAAGATGCGCGGGTTTTATCATGACACCGAGATCATAAAAGTCATCACGGGCGTCAGGCGTTCGGGAAAGTCATGCCTGATGGAGATGGTGAAGGATGAGTTGCTCCGCGGCGGAGTGGATCCTGCGAACATCATTTTTCTCGACCTTGAAAGCAAGGCGTACAGGAAGGTCAAGTCGGCAGATCGGTTGGAGGACCTTATAGATTCCTTGGGACAAGCCGAGGGGACGAAGTACCTGTTCATAGACGAGATCCAAAATGTGAAGGACTTTGAAGAAGTCGTCAATGCTTACCGCGGCACGGGCGAGTATTCCGTGTTCATCACAGGCTCCAATTCTTATCTTTTGAGCGGCGAGCTTGCCACAAAGCTCACGGGCAGGTATGTGGAGTTCGAGCTTTTCCCGTTGAGTTTTGACGAGTACCTCGATATGAAGGCGTTTCTCGGCAAAGAGGTGAATGCCAATTTGCTCATAGAGCTGAACAATTACTTGCAGGAAGGCGGTTTCCCCAAGGCGATCCAATACGACGATTTTGCCGACAAGCGCACCTATGTGCGCTCCGTCATCGACGAGATCTTCGAAAAGGACATCAAGAGGCGGGTGAAGGTGCGCAATGTCGAGACTTTCAACAATGTGCGCAATTTCATCATCAACAATTTCGGGGCTACCGTCAGCGTCAAGAGCTTGCAGGAGGCTTTGGCAAAAAACGGGATAGAGTTAAAACACGCGACTTTGTCGCGATATATCGAGGTGCTGCTCCAAAGCAAGATCCTTTATCAATGCGACCGCTTTGATATGAGATCCAAGCGCGCTCTCAGCGGAGAAAAGAAGTACTATCTTGTGGACATCTCCTTCTATTTTGCGACGAACACCGACAACCGCATAAATTACGGTCCCGCATTGGAGAACATGGTGTATGTATATTCCAAAAGTCTTGACTACTCGGTGAGCGTCGGCAGGATAGGCAAGTTGGAGTGCGATTTCATTTTGCGGGATAATAAGCTCGACTATTGCTATGTGCAGGTCGCCTATACGATCGGCGAAAGCAAAAGCACGGAGGACAGAGAATATGCGCCGCTTGAAAGCATTGCGGACAACTATCCGAAATATGTCCTCACCACCGATTACCTGCTGCAAAACCGCAACGGCATCAAGCATGTGAACTTGCTCGAATTCATGAAAAACCGTTCAAGCTTCTAACCAACACATCCGAAGGTCCAAATCCGTTTGTAAACATTCAGCCATGATCTCCATCATAAGCAAACAAAATCGAACCTGATTTTGCATGATTTTTCTTGTGGAATAACAGAGCCGCGAGTTTGAGCGCGGCTCTGTTTGGCGTAGAAACAAGGTCTGAGGAAAAGTCGGTTATCGTTGATGTTCTTCGTTGGGGGTGAGGATGCCGGGGCGGGGGGTGACGGAGAAGAAGTCGGCGAGCTTGAGGAGTTGCGCGTCCGTGATGGTGTTGGCGCGGGGGAGGGACGCGGTGAGCATATAGATCTCGGCGGCTTTTTCCGCGGTCTCGATGAGTCCGAAGGTCTCGTCGAGGGTTTTGCCCGCGCCGTAGATGCCGTGCATCGCCCACACGACGAGGCGGGCGGAGCGCATCTTTTCCGCGGTGGCGGCGCCTATCTCGTCCGTGCCGCACAGCATCCATGGCAGCACCTCGACGCCCTCGGGGAAGACGACGACGCATTCGGTGCCCATCTGCCAAAGGGTGTGGGTGAAGGCCGCGGTGTCGAGGGGGTGGACGTAGGTCATGGCGAGCAGGTGCGTGGGATGGGAGTGCATGACGACGCGGTTCTCCGGATCGACGGCAAGACGCGCCATATGGCTCATCATATGGGCGGGGAATTCCGAAGTCGGTCTGCCACTGCCCGTGAACCCCCAAAGGAGCTCTGCGCACTTTCCGTCCGAGGAGATGCGGACGATGCCGAGGTTCCCCTTGGGGTCGTCCTTGATGTTTTTGAAATACTTGCCCGTGCCCGTGACGAGGAAGATCCTGCCTGCAAGGGGAGAGGCGTCGAAGCTCGCTGCTTTCACGCCCATGAAGGGTATCTTGCGGATGACGCGCGTCGTGTCAAGATACTCGCGGACTTCGTTCTCATCGAGGAGCATACTGATGTTGCCGCCGTTTCGTTCATCCCAACCGAGGCGGTACATATTCGCCGCCGTGTCGCAGAAGGATGTGAGGAATTTTGCACTTTCGATGGTTTTCATAGTCATTTCGATGCGATCAATAGGCGATCTTGTAAAGTCCGAGGATATCCGCCTCGGTGATCTCGCGCGGATTGCCGCCCGTGCAGACGTCTGCGAAAGCGTCCTTTGCAAGCTGCGGGAGAGCGGTGTCGGGGATGCCGATCTCGCGTAGAGTCTGCGGGATGCCGAGGGAGACGGAGAGATCCTTCACCGCCTTGACGGCTGCCGCCGCCGCTTCGTCAGCGTCCATGGCGGAGACGTCCACGCCCATGGCTTTTGCGATCTCGGCATACTTGCCTTTTGCGGCGGGGAGATTGTACTCCATGACTATGGGGAGCAGGAGGGCGTTGGCGACGCCGTGCGCGATGTCGAAGCGTGCGCCGAGGGGGTGCGCCATGGAGTGCACGCAGCCGAGCCCGACGTTGGAGAACGCCATGCCGGCGACGTATTGCGCGAGCGCCATGCCTTCGCGCGCGGTCATGTCCTTGCCGTTCGCGGTGGCGGCGGGGAGATGTTTTGCGATGAGTTCGATGGCTTTGAGTTCAAACATATCCGAAAGCTCCCACGCGCCCTTGGTGATGTAGCCCTCGATGGCATGGGTGAGCGCGTCCATGCCCGTCGCGGCGGTGAGACCTTTGGGCATGGTCGCCATGAGTTCGGCGTCTATGATGGCGAGGGCGGGGATGTCGTTGGGGTCGACGCACACCATCTTTCTGCCCGTTTCCTCGTCGATGATGACGTAGTTGATGGTGACTTCCGCGGCGGTGCCCGCCGTCGTCGGCAGAGCTATGATGGGTACGCACTTACTTGCCGTCTCCGCCGTGCCTTCGAGGGAGACGACGTCCGCGAATTCGGGGTTGTTGGCGACGATGGCGATGCCCTTTGCCGTGTCGATGGAGGAGCCGCCGCCTATCGCGATGATGAAGTCCGCGCCGGAGAGATTGAAAGCCTCCACGCCCGCTTTGACGTTCTTCACGGTGGGGTTGGCTTTGAAGTCCGTGAAAGTCTCGTATGAGACGCCTTTGAGTTCTGCGGTGACCATGTCGGCAACGCCGAATTTCACGAGGTCTTTGTCCACGACCACGAAGGCTTTTTTGAAGCCGCGGCGACGGATCTCGCCGCCGAGCTCCTTCCTCGCGCCTGCGCCGAAATAGGATGTTTCGTTGAGTATGAATCTGTTTGCCATGATGTATGCTCCTTGATTATGTTATTTTCTTCGGGACAACACTTTGTCCTCATATTCCTTCACTTTGCCGAGCCAATCTTCGCCGGGGACATTCTCGCGGCGGAGATATTCCTCCCACACGCCGCCGAAGGGGAGAGTCTTTATCTCCTCGCCGAGCGCCATAAGCTCGGTGAAACGGGCGCCGTCCTGCATCCCGCGCATGGCTTCGTGAGGTTGGAGAGCCGCCCACAGCAGGGCTTTTTGTACGCTCCTCACGCCCACCGCCCAGGCGGCGATGCGGTTTATGCTCGCGTCGAAGTAGTCCGTGGCGATGAGCACTTTCTTTTGCGCGTTGTTGCGGACGATCTCCTTTGCGATCTCGCGGATCTCGTCGTCGAAGAGGACGACGTGGTCGCTGTCCCAGCGCACTCCGCGGGTGACGTGGAGCGCCACTTTGTCGTAGAACGCGAGAAGTGCCGGGATCTTGTCGCTGACGTATTCCGTGGGATGATAGTGCCCGTTGTCCATGAGGCAGCAGATGCCGTTTTTTGCGGCGTAGTTCTGATAGAACTCATTGTCGCCCACGGTGTAACTTTCCACGCCGATGCCGAACACCTTGCTCTCGACGGCGACGATGACCTTTTCGCGGTCGAAGGGCTCGGAGAGTATCTCGTCCAGCGACTTTTTGAGCCTGAGGCGGGGAGAGAGCCTGTCGGCGGGGACGTCTTTGAAACCGTCCGGGATCCAGATGTTGACAAGGCAATGGTTGTTCATCTCCGCTGCGAGATATTCCGCTATGTGCAGACACGCCTTGCAATGCCGCACCCAGAATGCACGGATGTCTTCGTCGGGGGAGGAGAGAGTGAGCCCGTTCTTCACGTTTGCGTGCGAAAAGAGGGTGGGGTTGAAGTCGATGCCGCTGAGCCCCTGCTCCCGCGCGAACTTCACCCACGGAGCGAAATGCTCGCTTCGGTAGGCGTCGCGGTCGACGTCCTCACCGTTCAGTATGGCATAGCTCGCGTGCAGGTTCAACCTCTTTTTGCCGGGCATGAGGGAGAACGCGAGGGCGAGGTCGGAGGTGAGTTCCTCGAAGTTCCGCGCCCGTCCCGGGTAGTTGCCCGTGGTCTGTATGCCGCCGGACGCCGCGCCTCCGCCGTCAAAACCGACGACGTCGTCGCCCTGCCAGCAATGCACGGAGACGGGGATGTCCGCAGTCTCGCGGATGGCTCTTTCGGTGTCGATGCCGTAGCATGCGTAACGTTCCTTTGCGATGTCGTAATATTTCATGATCATTTTCTCCCGATCTGTGTTTTCAGGTTACCGATCGCGGTCGCTTCGATGGGCAGAGCGCGCACTTTCACGCCGCATACCTCTTCGGTGAGGCGGTTGAGCAGAGCGTTTTTCGCGCCGCCGCCCGTGATGGTGAGGGTGTCGAAGGTGCGCCCGCACGCGCGTTCCAGCTCGCCGAGAGCGCGCTTATAAGAATGCGCAAGGCTTGTGAATGCGCAGCGGAAAAGGTCGCCCTCCGTCTCCGGGCGCGCGCCCTCCGGGAAAGATGTGAGAAAGGTTTC
This sequence comes from uncultured Clostridia bacterium, assembly GCA_949283145.1. Taxonomy (GTDB): domain Bacteria; phylum Bacillota; class Clostridia; order Christensenellales; family CAG-917; genus Limadaptatus. The sequence goes on from CASDRL010000068.1 coordinate 24,144, forward strand.
CTTCATGCTCGCGGGGGAGAGGAATTTCTCCTCGTCCGCGTCGGCGTATCCCGCGAAGGTGCTTGCCTCCGCCTCTTTCACTATGTCGTCAAAGCTCTTTTCGGGGCACAGCTCGCGGCGCAGAGACTGCACGAGCCAAAGCCCCATGATGTTCTTCTGATAGCGGATGTAGCCCACACCGCCCTCGTTGGACCAGTTCGCCTCGCGGCTCGCCGCGTCCGTCATCGCCCTCTCGGACTTGATGCCGAAAAGAGACCATGTGCCGGAGGAGATGTAAGGCCCGTCCGTATCGAGCGCCTCCACCGCGCTCGCGGTGTCGTGGGAGGGGGCAAGCACCACTTCCGTCTCGCCGCCCACTTCGGCTGCCACTTCGGGGAGCAGCGCGCCCACCCTCTCGCCGGGGCGGGAGAGGGGACAAAACAGTCTCTTGGGCAGCATATCCGACAATGCCCCCGCGATCTCGGTGTCGAACTCACCGGTGACGGCGTTCACCAGCCCCGTCGTGGTGGCGTTGGTGTACTCCTTCTTCTTCACGCCGGTGAGACGGAAGGAGAGATATTCGGGCAGCATCAGAAAGTCCGTGACGGCGATGAGCCTGCCTTCCGCCGCATCCCGCACAAGCTGATAGACCGTGTTGAAGGGCTGGAACTGTATGCCCGTGCGCGCGTATAAAAATTCGAAGGAAACGCGGGCATGCACAGTCTTCACCGCGCGCTCGGTCTTTGGATCGCGGTAGGCGCGGCAGGGGAGGAGAGGATCGTCTCCGCGCATCAGCACATAGTCCACTCCCCATGTGTCGATGGCGAGGGAGCGGATGCGCCCGAAACGCGCGAAAGCACACTTTATCCCTTCTTTCACGTGGGATAAAAGTGCTTCAGTGTCCCATACAAGCCCGTCCGCGCTCTCTTTCACGCCGTTGGGGAAACGGTAGACTTCCTCGGTGACGAGGCGTCCCCGCTCCGTCCACCCGGCGATATGCCGCCCGCTCGACGCGCCTATGTCTATGGCAAGATAAACTTCCTTCATAGTCTTTTCGGTGTGCGGCGACGCGTTGCCGCGCCGCCGCAAAAATGTGATGTTGTATTTTACATAATGTCGCCGGTGTTCAGGGAACCTGTGAAGTCGAACGCCATCGAAATTGCGTCGGGGACGATATAGTCCACATGACAGGTATATGTGATGACGGAATAATCACTGTTGGGAGTGAGTGTCACCGTGATGTTGTTGCCGATGACGGCGGCACCGGTGGCATCCGGAGTCAGAGTGACGGGGGCGACGAAATTACCTGTTTCAGTGGACGCCCAAGTGCCCCCGAAGACTTTGCCGTCCATATAGGGAGCCAAGTAGACATTAAAGTTGAAGGTGCCGTCCATGAACAGCTCGATCTCGGCGGTCGCAGTTGTCGTGGCATCCGTCGCCGTCAAAGTGACGATTGGCTCGGTGGATACGATGGGCATGGTTTCGCCGCAGTTGTCGCACTTGCCGTCATTATTTGAGTCGACATGTTCGGTGCAGGGCGGAGTGACTTCTCCCTGATCGTCGTTGTTGTCCTTATCCTCATCGACATTGCCGTTTCCGTCATTATCGGTCACTTCGCCGACTTGATCGGCAACAGGATCGAGGGTGAATGTCACTTCGCCAAATGCGCCGCCGGGATAATTGACACCGATGTAGAATTTCCCGTCTTCGGCGGTGTAGATCTTTGCGACACCGCTCTCTGCGTCGCGCAGCTTGGTGGCATTGCCGTCACTTTCGTCCCAGGTCGCGGTGAGGGTGAGCTCGGTTTTATCCGCATTCATCTCCCAGGTGCCGGAGAGCCAGTCTTGCCATTCGCCGTCATTGAGTGCCCACACTTTGAAGACTTGCCCATACAGCTCACCTTCTACCGGTTCGGCGGGTTCGGGGATGTTTTCAAAGGTCATATAGCCGCTGCCGGTGTTCGCCCAGAAAGTCTCGGGTTCGGTCTGATAAATGACGCCTTCTTTTGCCGCGGGAGGTGCCTCCGGCTCGCGGGTGAAGATGACCGCGATGGCGATGACGGCGGCAAGCACGATGACGCCGACGACGCTCAGGATGATGATGAGTTTTTTCTTTTTGCTGTCCATAATTTCCTCCTTAAGGTTTGCCCTTATTTGGTTTTTGTGAAAGTGTGTTCCCCCGCTCCCACGGTCATATGTTCCCCGCAGGGCAGAGTGACCTCGGCGGTGCAGCCCGCGGGGACGGTGAGGGTGAACCTGATCCCGTCCTCCGTCCTTTCCCAGCCGCCTTTGACCGTGCCGTACACGCTCTTGTAGCTTGCTCTCGCGAAGGTCAGCGTGCCGCCGGGGCGAGGCGCGAAGCGGAAAGCGTTCTCGCCCGCGACGGAGATGCCGCACATCGAGGAGAAGAACCACTCGCACACCGCTCCCTTGGAGTAGTGGTTGAGGGATGCAAGTCCCTTCGCCTTGACGGTGTTGCCTTCCCACGCTTCCCATATGGTGGTCGCGCCGTTTTTGGGCATGGCGAGCCAGCCGGGAAGCTCCTCGTTTTCGAGGAGACGGTAGGCATATTCAATGTCAAGCTCCGCCAGCACGTCGAGGATGAAGGGGGTGGAAAGGAAGCCCGTCCCCAGCCGCCAGCCGTAGTTGTCGAGTGCCCTGATGAGCCGCTCTTTGGCAAAATCCGCCTGTTCATCTGTCAAAAGATGCATATAAAGCGGTCTTACGAGCTTTGCCTGCCTGTCCGTGTCCAAGGTGAAGCGAGGCAGAGTGACCAGCTCTTGATAGGCTCGTCTTGCGCCCTCGCTGTACTCCTCGATGCGTTTTAGACGCGCATCGCGGGGCTTTTTCAGGATGTCCGCCACTTCCAGCACACGGTGCAGGGTGAAGAAGGTGTAGGCGGTGGATTCCTCGGGATGAGGAGCGGCAAAGTCGTACCATTGGAAGGCGCACACGTCTTCGGGTTCCGCCCATTCGCCGTAGGATTGTCCGCAGTTGACGAAATACTTTCTGTTCTTCCTCGAGAGGCGGACGGGCTTGGCGTATGGCCCTCCCCACTTGCCCGCGCGGCTTATCATGAAATCCGCATAGCGCAGCATCCCTTCATAGTTCTCTTCGAGGATGCGCCTGTCGCCGTATTTACGGTACATATAAAGTGGGATATACACCCCCGCGCACGCCCAGCCCACCGAGCCGTTCATCACCCACATGAACCAGTCCTCATTGGCGAAGGGTGCGATCTGCGGCAACCTGCCGCTCTTCCATTGTCTGTCATAGATGTCGCGGACGTGCTTGCGCGCGAAAGCCGCATAGTCCGTCATATAGGACGCGGTGTTGAAAAAGACCTCGCTGTCCCCTGTCCAGCCCATGCGTTCGCGGGTGGGGCAGTCCGTGGGGATGTCGGCGGAGTTGCTTTTCAGCGACCACTTCGTGATCTCGTAGAACTTGTTGATGAGGGGGTGCGAGCACTCAAAGGCAGAGGTCTCCTCAAACGCGCTGTATACTGCGATGGCGGCAAAGTCATTGTCCTCGAAGGGCACGTCCGTCACCACTTCCGCATATTGGAAACCGCCGAAGAAGAACTTGGGGGAGTATTCGTTGATGCCTTCTTTGCAGATGTAGTCGATTTCCTGCAATGGCGTCTTTTTACCCTTGTAGGTGCATTGGATGTTTTTGAGGGTGAGCTCTCCGTTTTCGTCCAACATCTCTCCGAGAGTGATGTGGATCCTTTGCCCCGCGTGCGCCTTCACCTTGAAGTAGATATAGCCCGCGAGGTTTTGCGGGAAGCGCAGCACCGTCTTTCCGCTCGGCGTCACTATGCGCTCGGCTGGGGAGAAACGCTCCATTTCCTTCACCGCGACATTGTCGGACGCGGTGACTGCCGCCTTGAATTTCGCGAGTTTTGCGCGCCCCGAGTAGGAGGGCATCATGCGCGCGTCCGCCTTTTCGCCGTCTTTGAGGTCGGCAAAGCGGATGGGACCGTCGTTCGACCACGCCCAACTCTCGTCCGTGACGACGCGGGTGACGCTGCCGTCCGCGGCGTAAAGTTCAAGTTGTGCGAGCAGTTTGGTCTCGGTGCCGTAGGTGTTCCGCCTGCCCTTTGCGCCGTTGGAGCCTCTGTACCACCCGTCCGCAAGTTCCGCGGTGATGACGTTGCCGCCCTCACGCACGAGCGCGGTGACGTCGTAGGTCTGATATTGCACGCGCTTGCGGTAGTCCGTGGAGCCGGGCGCGAGGACGAAGTCTCCCGCCTTTTTGCCGTTCAGCTTCACTTCGTAAAGCCCGCATGCGGTGACGTAGAGGCGCGCCTTGACGACGGATTTTGCTTCGAAAGTCTTGCGGAAGCAGTCCACGGGATAGCGCATTTTCTTGCTTGCGCGGTAGTCTCCCGCGATCCACTTTGCCGTGAAGTCCTCGGGGGAGAGCAGTCCCGTCTCGAAGAATGCAGCATCCGAAGGCTCGCCTTCGCGGTCGTTTTCGTCCCAAAGGGTGACAGTCCATTCCACCCTCTCGCGGGAGGAGAGCGCTTTCGGGAACTCCGCCCGCATGGAGGACGATGTCACTTTGCCGCTGTCCCACACGGTTTTGCCATCAGCCTCTGCGACGATGCGGTATGCGGTCTGTTTCACCCCGCCCTCGCAGTTCCACATGAGGCGCGGCTTTTGAATGTCGATGCCGAGAGGGTTTTTCAGATATTCGGTTTTGAGGTTTATCGCTTTCATAATGTCACCCGGCGTTTATTCTTCCACACTGTCGCTCTCGTGTGTCGCGCTTTCCGTCTCGTGTGCGTCGGCTTCGGGCACGGCCGCTTCCGGTGCCGCGGCAGTGTCCTCCGCGGCGGCATCCGCGCCGTTTGCTCTCTCTTCGAGCAGCTTTGCAAAACGCTCTTGCAGCTCGGGCAGCGGGTTGCGGTCTCTGTACTCTTCGCGGAGAGCCTTGATGCTGCGCTTGCATTCCGTCTTTGCCTCTTTTATGGCGATGCGGCAGGCGATGACGATACCTTCGGCTTCCACGGCTTTCGTGGGATCCTCCTTCGCCATGGCTTTTGCCTCGGCGATCTCCTTCTTCTTTGCGATGACGATGTCCTGCGCCTTGTCGCGCACCTCGAATTCCGCCTGCGCTTTCACGTAATCGTACTCGCCGTACACCGTCTCTTTCAGCCACTCATATTCCGCGCGGAGGGCGGCTTTTTCCTGCTTCATGTCGTAAGCAAAACGCTCTTCGGGAGTCATCTTTGCAAGCTTTTCCGCGAGTTTTGCCTCCGCTTTCGCGGCTTTAGCGGCTGCCTTTTCCGCGGCTTTCTTTTCGTTTTCCGCCGATTTCAGTGCCTTTGCCTCGACTGCCGCCGTGTGCTTTGCGAGTTCCGCCTCATAGTCCGAGCCCTTCTTTTCGCAACGGGCTTTCAATTCTTCGCGGAAATGTTCCTCTGCCTCTGCGTCCAGCACCTTCTGTTCCTCCGCGGCGCGGATCTCGGGTTCCACCCAAGTCTCGCCTCTCGCTTCGCACGCTTTCCTCTGACGCAGCCTTATGACGCCCTGTTTGAGACCGACGGTGTTCTCGACGCGCACGAAGGTGAGCATGCCCGCAAACACCAGTCCCGCGATGGCTTCCAATCCCACGAAGAAGAAGGTGAAGATGGTGTTGATGGCTTCCGGCTGGTTGAAGATGACGGAGAACGTGCCGTCGGAGTTTTCGATGATCTTCTGTATGGCTTCGGTGAGGGCGGGCGCGGCGTTCACGGTCTCGGGCGCGATGTAGCCCGCTCCGGCAATGCCACTGTTGAATATTCCCGTGACAAGCCCCGCCGCGGCGGTGATGATGACGGAATAAGCGGACATCGCGATGCCGTCGCAGCGGAAGCCGTTTTTCCATTCGAGGTGGTCGAGCGCGTCCGCAAAGAGTGCCATAAAGACGTAGGCGCAAGGGAGACCGCCGATGTTTTTGATGAACTGTCCCACAAGGACGATGTAGATGTTGGTGGGTGCCATCCAGCATATCGCGCTGCCGAGGGCGTAGAGCAGGAAGCCTATCACGGTGATGTTCTTCTTGCCGAACTTCTTTGCCAGCGGCCACACCGCGAAGATGCCTATGCCCATCGGGATGCCGCCGAGAACGGACACGAGCGTCTGCGTAATGCCGTCGGAGTAAGTGCCGAGGACGTAGTTGCAGTAGTAAGGGAGGGAGAGGTTTTTGAGCTGACTGGTCAGCGTGTAGAGAAGGAAGTAGCCGAGGAGCAGCAGCATATATTTGTCGGTGAGCACCGCCTTGATCTGGGAGAGGAAGGGGACTTTCTTTTCCGCCTCGCCCGCACTTTCAAGCGTGACGCGCTCCTTGGTGAAGTAGTATTCCACGAAGGTGAGGGGAAGTGTGATGCAGGAGAGCACGCACATGCACACGATCCACAGCCCTTTGCTCGTGCCGAGGGAGGGCATGATCGCCATCGGGAATATGAGGGCGACGATGATGCCGCTCATCATGATGGTGCTGATGTTGTTGAACACCGCCAGCACGCCTCTCTGCGCCGTGTTGCGGGTGGAGAGGGGCACCATCAGGTTGTGGCTCATGTTGTAGATGGTGTAGGCGACGGAATAATAGAGGTTATACGACAGCATCACCCACGCGATCTGCAACGCCTCGTTGCCGCTCGGCACCACGAAGAGCAGGATGCCGCTCACCGCAAGCAAGGGCGCCGAAAGGAGCAGCCACGGACGCGCCTTGCCTTGTTTTGTGCGGGTGCGGTCGATGATGAAGCCCATCACCACGTTGGTTATGGCGTCGATTATCTTGGAGATGATGGGGAATATGATGAGGAACGCGCCTCCCCACACCGTGCCCAAGCCGAGGACGTCCGTATAATAGACGTTGAGGTAGGTCGCCATGACGGCGTTGAAAAGGAGCGCGCCGCAGGGTCCCAAAAGGTAGCCCAGCCATTTCTCTTTGTTTCCGACATTCTGCGAGGTGAGCTTGGAGTTCCAGATGCGCCCCGAGAGGAAAGTGCCTGCGTTTGTCATGATCTCTCCCTTGTCACGTGTTTTCGGGAGGGGAAAGCGGGTGCGATGCAAATCGGCAAAACTCGAATTTTCCCCTACGCTTGCATCTTATCACCCCAAAGAGTCAAGAATCTTGCATTATTGTTTCGATTTTGATATAATTGTTTCGACTTCACGAGGAGGCGGAGTTATGGCACACATCGACTACAACTATATCTGCACTCTGATAGGCAACCTCAGCGGCGTGCCGATAAGGCTTTACAACGGGGAGGAACTCGTGTTTTATCATTCCCTCGCCGTGCTGCCAAAAGATCCGCTCACCGCTTATGCGGACGAGGTGTTGAAGATCGACGCGCACATAGGCTATTTCATAACCCCCACATTCCATTACTACGGGGTGGTATCCGACGCGACGCACAAGATCGTCATCGGGCCGACGATACAGGCGGAGAGCAACGAGCGGGACCTCAGAGAACTTGCTCTCAGGTGCGACGTCCCCCACGAGGAGACGGAGGCGTTCCTTTCCGGGATGAAGAGCATCATACACATGCCCCTCGACAGCATAATGCAGATGCTCTGCGCCCTCAATTACATCATGAATGGGGAGACGTTGAGCCTCGGCGAAATCACCATCTACGACTCCGAGCAGCAGGACCTGCGCGCACAGCTTCGGGAGGAGCAGGCGGCGATAGATATGACGGTGGACAACGAGACGCGCTATGAGACGGAGAAGGTGCACAACACTCTCGCCATCGAGCAGACCATAATGAACTTCGTCAGGCGGGGAGACACCGCGGCACTTCTCGAATGGACGAAGTCCGCCCCCGCGGTGAGGGGAGGGGTGATCGCGAGCAATCAACTCCGCCAGCTCAAAAACACTTTCATCGTCACAGCCACCCTCGTCGCGCGCGCGGCAATAAGAGGCGGTATGGACGTCAACGACGCCCTTGCTTTAAGTGACTCTTACATCAGAAAGTGCGAGCTTATGAACAGCGAGGCTCGCATCACCAACCTGCAATTCCGCATGGTAATGGACTACACCGAGCGCGTGGAAAAATTGCATGTGGGCAAAAATGACTCCAAATTCGTCCTCGACATCGCCAATTTCGTGCAGCACAACATTGCAAAGCCCATCACCACGGAGGACATCGCCGCCGCAATGTATATGAGCAGATCCCGCCTTTCCACCCGCTTCAAGGAGGAGACGGGCGAGAACCTCTCGGACTACATCATGCGCGAGAAGATAGAGGAGGCAAAACACCTTCTCACTTATACAGACAAGCCCATCTCCGCCATCAGCGCCTACCTCTGCTTCTCCTCGCAAAGCCACTTCACCCGCCAGTTTAAACACTTCACCGGCAGGACCCCCGGCGACTACCGCGACCGCATCCGCACCTGACGGAAGTTCGGTTTGTCCCGGCGCTTTCCATTGCGGACGATCCGTTCGGGCGATCCGCCGCCTGCCCGCCGCATCCCGGTTTTCCCAAACGACGGTTTTACGCATCTTTGGCGCAATGTGCCGAGGGGGGCGCATATTTTTTTCGGCAAAACGGTTGTGAGACATTTTTGGGACATTAGGTGAGATATAATTTATTTGCAAACGGGAAAAGTCCGTTTGACAACGATATTGCGGAGGAAATTATGGACATCATCATCACCAAACATGCGGAGAGAAGGATCAAGGAGCGCGTGCCCGGCATGAAGAGCGAGAGCAAACGCGCGGCATTTGTCGAGAACGCCGTTGTTTACGGAATCAGGCCGGAGGGGAGCAGCGGCGCCGGCGCGGCTTATCTCAGGCACAAGCAGGCGCTTTCGGCGGAATATGCCGAGTATGCGGGCAGAGACCTGCTGCTTTACCGCGAATACATCTTTGTGATGGAAGCGGGCACTCTCATCACGGTGCTCCCGCGCAGCTGCGACTACGGGCGCAGGATGGAGCGCGAGCGTGCAAAACACCGCAGAGTGCGGGAGAAACACGCGAACGAATGCGTCCGCAGAGGATCCGCGGACGCGGATGCCGCCATGTGCTGCGCAGCCTTCTGAGAAGCCCATCAGAAGAAAGGGTATTTCCCGTCGCCCTTTCTTTCGGGATCCCCGCGCCTTTTCCGACAGTACGGCGCGGGGATTTTTCATGCAGAAACATCGCCGGAGCAAAATATGCCGTGCCGGGAGCATTAAAATGAGATCGGGCGGATTTTTAAAGCGGCAATTATCAATTTTTGATATAGCCGTATGATATGATCTGACGCAGGAGGTGCGGAATGGAATTTCACACTAAGATCGTAGGCGTCACTTTCGAAGGCAGACAAAGACTTATCGCCAAACTTGCAAGGACGGGGAAACTGCAGCCCGGGACTCCGCTGGAGTTTATTGCCGACCATAACAATCAGTATGACAGATATGCCGTAAAAGTCATGACCGTGGACGGAGAACAATTGGGGTATATTGCCAAAAAGGACGGGCTCAACAAGACGATCTCGGAAAATCTTCAGCGCGACATGGCATATCATGTGACCGTTTCCTCCGTCAGCGAAGCTGCATCCGACGATATGAACATCGGCGTGAATATCAAAGTGAGATGTAATTGACCGATATGGACATCAAGTATACCGCAGAACAACAACAAGTCATCGATTCGAACGCCAAGCGCATGATGGTCGTCTCGTGCGCGGGTAGCGGCAAATCCACGACGATCGTGGGAAGAGTGGTCCGACTGATAGGCAGCGGCGTTCCCGCGGGCTCGATCGTATTGCTCACGTTCAGCAATAAGGCAGCGGCGGATCTGCGCTACAAATTCAACGATGCCGCCGGCTGCGACGGGCTCACCATAGCCACATTCCACGCCTTCGGCTTGGACATCATCAAGAAAAACCTTGAAATATTGGGCTTCAAGGCGGGGATCGGCATCGTCAACGACGGAGAGCGCAAGAGCGCCGTGTCCGAGATCATAGAGAAATTCAAGGCGGCGGATAAGCTCGCGGGCAAGATCGAATGGTACAACGGCGCCGAGATGTACGTAAAATACATCGCAGAGAAAAAATGCGGCGAACGGGACGTTGAGAGCCGCTTCGGCGAACTGAGCAGGCGGCAGGAGCTGTTCGCACTTTATAACGACGAACTGAAAAACAGAAATATGCTGGATATGGAAGACCTCATCTATCTTCCGCTGCGGCTGTTCGAGGAAAATGCGAACATAAAGACGAGCGTCCGCGACAGCATCAGATATCTGTTCGTTGACGAATATCAGGACACCAACACCGTACAGAACGAATTTATTGACGCTCTGACGGCGAAGGACACAAATGTGTGTCTGGTCGGAGACGACGATCAGGCGATATACGAATGGCGGGGCGCGAAGCCGGAATACATCCGCGAAAAGGCGGCGTCGTCTGCTTACAAAGTGTTCAAGCTGCAGGAGAACTTCCGTTCGCAGAAGGGCATAATCGAGATCGCGAACAGACTCATCGGCAACAATAAGATCCGCGTCAAAAAGGAAGTGCGCCCGATGCGCGCCGCCGAGCCGGGTCCGTATTTCAAGCGGTTTATGTCGGAGGCGGATGAGGCAAAATATATCGCCGCGACGATAAGCAAACTGGTGCGGTCCAAAAAATTCAACTATAAGGACATTGCCGTTCTGGTGCGGAAGTCGGCGCAGCTCGACGCGATCAAGGATGCGTTGGAAAAAGAGGATATCCATTATGAGGAGAACTTGCTGCACACGGGATATGAATACAGCAAATTCGTGGCGGTGCTCAAAGCCATAGCGGAATGGAATGCGTATGAGAAGATCGTTGCGGCGGCGAATTTCCCCGACCGCTGTTTCGACAAGTATGTCCTGGAAGACGCAAAAGACGCCTACAATGCCGCAACGGGGAACACGACCGAATTCTCGAACATGGAATGGCTCGACCGCATTTTCATGTCCGAAGGAGTGGAGTACGACGAGTTTTGCGAAAAATTCAGAGAGAGATACGAAGTGCTGATAAAACTGCGCATGGCAAAAGGGCTGAGCGCAAAACAGATCATCGCTTTCCTCATCGAAAAGTATTATCCGAATTACGCGGAATTGATGAACAAGAGCAAGCAGACGGAAGAGTTTCAATATGTGATGCAGACTTTCGAGATCGCGAGCATGTTCGAAAGCGCCATGGGGCCGCAGTCTCTCGGGGATTTCCTCATCCAGCTGGGGCAGGCGGTCGGCAGCGAGGAATATAACGTGACGAGCGGCGCCAACTCCGTAAAACTGATGACCATCCACAGGTCAAAAGGGCTTGAATACAAAGTCGTGTTTGTTGTGGGCGTGCAGGTCGGCGTGTTCCCGAACGATTATTTCATAAAAAAAGAAGAGGATGTGGAGGCGGAGAGGCGCTTGTTTTACGTGGCGATCACGCGAGCGAAAAATCTGCTTTTCCTTTCCTCCACCGACGATCCGTGCGCGGGCTCGAACGACAACAAGAAAAGAGCGCTGGTGCCGCACGGATTCATTGCGGAGATCCCGACCGTGCTGAATGCGTCAAAAGCGTTTTCGCTTGCGGACCTCAATGGATATCCGGAGTGCGAGAGCCCGGACAGCGCAAATGAGATCGCGGAGCGCGTCCGCAGTTCCGTCCCGGATTCGATGTGCGCAATCATCTGAACAACGAAAAATGCGCCGGCATCGTGATCTGTCCCGTGGATGAGTCCCGTCTCGGAATAGGGCGTCCGCTGCTCCGGGAACTGTCCGAAAACGGCTTTCCGCAAGTCGTAGATCTGCGCGGAGGGGAAATAAACGCGGAAACCGTCGGCGCGGCGCTGACAAAGATCAAACGGAGCTATTTCAAAGAGCGAGAGCGCGCGGGCGCATTCTGCGCCAAATGCGCCGACGCTTTCCGCCGCCACGTTTAACGCGTCCCGAGTTTGTTCGCCCCCGACGCGGTTGCCGTCGGGGGCGTTCGGGTTTTAGGGCGTCAGTCGCGGTCGAGGAGGCGGACGGCGTTGATGCGGTCGCTTTCGTACATGTGTCCGTAGGTGTTGGTGACTTGTTCGAAGGAATCGCCGATGAGGGACGCGATGACGGCGAGATTTGCACCCTTGTGGATGAGCAGCGAGACATAGGAGTGCCTGAGGTCGTGGATCTTTATGCGCGGCACGCCTGCTGCGCGAGTGTAGACGTCGAAACGGCGGCGTATCGTGCTGTGCGGCAGATGCCCGCCGTCCTTGCCGCAGAAGAGGAAGTCGGCGGGGAGACCTCGTTCGCGCTTCCACGATATATATTCGTTGAGCGTTTTTTGCAGCGAGACGGGGAGGGGTACGGAGCGGCGCTTGCCCGTTTTGGTGGATTTTATCTCGAAGAAAGCGTCGGTGAGAGTCTGCTTGGAAAGGCTCTTGTCGATGTTGACCGCGCACCCGGTGTAGTCCTTTTCCTGCAATGCGAGCGTTTCGCCGATGCGGCAGCCCGTGTAATATTGGAAGGTGAAGAAGGCGCGCCACGTCATGTCGTCGACATGGGCTATGAATTTGCGGAACTCGGACACCTCCCAAAACGTCATGTTGCGTTCCGCGGCGCGGGTGCGGGGCATTTTGAGGGTGTACATGGGGTTTTCGACGGGATAGCGGGTGCTGCACCATGAAAAAAACGTGTAGAGCTGTCCCCAGATGGAGCGCAGTGTGCGCGGGGCGTAGCCGCTCTTGCCGTCCCGGCGTTTTGCGACGAGCACTCCGTCGAACCACAGATAGATGTCGGACGGGCAGATCCCCGCAAGGTCTCTTTCGGCAAAAGCGGTATTGTAGAATTGCGCAAAGTAGCGCATCCTTTTGACGACAGTTTCTGCGGACGTGACGGCTTTGGAATATTCGATGTAAAGCGCCGCCGCGTCGCCGAACGACACGGTTTTTGCCGCGGATCTGCGTGTGCGTCGCGGCGATCTGATGTGTTCCGGAAACTTTCTCTGTTGTTTCATTTTTTTTCTCCTTTCCCTTTAAGAATGCGAAAGATCGCGTAAGCACCGTAATTGTAAGGTAAAACGCGGGGTATTTCAACAAAAGTGAAAACCGTCCGGTTTTCTTCGCCGAAATGCCGTTTGGCAGCAAAGTCCGGCACAATATAGGGGAAGGGCGGAGAAGAGCGGCGCCGGGGGAGCCGGGGCAGTTTGCCGCATGAGCGGGCAGGGCGGGTTTTGATGAGAAACTGCGGGAAGGGACGGAGAGGCGGCGCGGCATCTTCCGGGCGGCAAAAAAAACCGCTCCCCGAAGGGAGCGGTCATGTGGGAGATGTCGGCGGCGTCAGCCGAGGACGCTCTCCATCGTGGCGTCGTCGGGGAGGATGGTGTATTCCGCAGATGTCGAGACATTGCCCTCGATGCGGATCCCGTCCGTGATGACTTCTCTGAGATCCAGAGTGAGCTTGTTGCCAAGGACAGTGAAGCTGACCACTTTGTCGTCAAAGAGCTGTTTCAGCGTCATAGGGAAGAACTCGAGGTTGTAGACGAAGAAGAGGGCGTCTTCTATTGGCATGAACCCCGCGATGTCCTGCGAGGTGGTCATTGTCGAGAAGTTGCCGTCGTCGAATGTCACGGTGCCTGTGACGTCGCCGAAATCCACCCAGTCGTAGATCATGGGCATGATGTCGTATCCCGCGCCGTAGGCGAGGATGGGCGCGACCTGATCCAGGATCCACCTGAGGGAGTTGCCGCCGGGGATGAGATAGTCCTCGCCGTTCGCGCTCATCTCTTCGGGATCGTAGAAGGTGTTGGCGGCAAGGTCGAGCACGGGGATGGTCTCGTGCATGTCTTCCTCCGTGAAAGAGGAGGAGAGATTGAGGATGATGCCGAGCAGCCCGTTGCCGGAGAGAGAGAAGTCGATGATGCCGTCCTCTCCCTTTTCCGCGGTGAGGGTGATGCCGACGCCCTCTTTGAGCAAGTTCGCGATGTTGAGGGTGGAGTCTTCCGTCTGTATCTTGTCCGCATCGGGGACGACTACCGTCGCTTCATAATATATGCTGAAAGTGTCGCCGATGTAGACGCGCCAACCCGTGAGGTCGAGGTTCAGGTGCAGCGCGCCTTCCCCCGTACCGACGGTGGCGGTGATGGTGCCGGAGTCCATGCTCATCTTGTTGGCGGCGTTGTCCCACGCCTCTTTTGCGGAGACATAATTCGACGCGACGTCGTTGCACGCGGTGAATGCAAAGAGGGAGACTAGGAGGCTTGCGAGCAATACTATTGCGATAATTGCCGTTTTAAGTGTGCGTTTCATATCGTTTAACCTCCCGTTATGCTTTTTCACCGTATCCGGCGATCCTGTCGCAGGCGGTGTTGTAGATGGATCTCAATGCACTGAGCGGCATCCCGTTCCCGTCCACGGCGTCCCAGGCGTAGTCCGTGCTCTCGCGCCAGAGCATGACCCCCGCAAAGCTCTGTTCGATGACGTAGGCGGTCTTGTCCGCGATGAGCGCCGCGCCGTTCACCCACACCTGCATGAACTCGTTGTCGTATTCTATGCTCCCGTCGAGGTTGGTGCCGTCGTAGTAGAGCCATTGGACATTGTCCCAATAGGTGTAGGGGGCTTTGTCCTGCGTCGAATAGACGGTGTCGCCGTAGCCGTAGTTCGTCCACACGGTGTCCCAGCTCGTCGGTCTGCCGTAGAGGGGGATGCCGAGAACCAGCTGCGAGGGCTTGAAGCCGATGTTGACGAAGTAGCGCATGGAAGAGTACGCTCCGCTGCGGAAGGAGGAGTGGTTGCCGTCCACGATGTCGAAGCGGTCGTAAGCCATCATCTGCACGAAGTCCACCGCGTCGATGTGCTCCTGCGTGAGGGTGACGCTGCTTGCGGACAGTGCGAGAGAAATGTATTTTTCTTTGTTTGCGGCATCGAGAGCTTCATCAACACGCAGGATCAAGTCGCCGTAATATTGCCACTCCGCGGCGTTCGAAGGGTATTCCCAGTCGAAATCTATGCCGTCTATGCGGTCGTCCTGCGCTACGAACGAAGTGATGTTTTCCATCAGCGCATCCATGTTTCCTGGCAGCCCGTGATCGAAATTGCCGTCTTTATCTTTGATCGGGAAGAGGTCGAGGCAGACGTTGATGCCGTACTTTTCGGCTATGGCGTGCACTCGAGAGACGATGCTTTCGTAATAGGCTGGATCTTCCGTGTATTGATCCATATAGTTGGAGTTGTCCGGCTTTATCTCATATGTCGCGGGATCGGCGGCAAAAATGAGACTTCCGTCAGGCTCCCAAAATGCGAGGGATATGAGGATGACATCCGTTATTACGCCACGCGCGAGTTCTGCATCAAGAGCTTCATCGGACAATGCCGCAAGATCGCTTGCGGCGTAATAATTGAAGACACGGAACTCTTGTTCGTACTCTTTCTCTGCGATGTCGTAGACTTCCACTTCCGCGATCGAAAGCGTTTTGCCCGCGTCCGTCCCGCCGAACCAGATGCGGAACTCGGTGACGCCCGTCTGCCTCTCGAAGGTGCAGTAGCGGTAGCGTTCTATCCTGTCCTGCTGGCGGTAGAAGGAGGCGGCTCTCATGTCGGCGGGGTAGTCACCGTTTTCGTCCGGAAGGACAAAGCCGAAGCCCGAGATGTAGTTGCCGTTCTCGCGCAGGACGACGGTGTTGAAAGAGACGGGCTCAGAGAACGTGATCTCGAGGAATTGCCCCGAGGTGTTCTCCGCAGTCCAAGCGGTCTCCGTGCTGCCGTCCAGGACGTTTGCCGCGGTCTCCGCCGCGCTCGACGCGGTGATCTGCGCACCCGCGGTGAGGTCTTCGGCGTCCACGGTGTCGAGGTCGTTCGTGAACTTGTCGGGGTAGGGCTCGACGCCCATCGAACCGACGCCGACATTCTTGTTGCAGGCGACAAAAAGCACTCCCGCGACAAGCAGGAGAACGAGCGTCGCCGCGATCATTGCGACCGGTCTTTTCTTCTTCATAGACTGCTCCCAAAAGCGTACCGCCTCGGCGGTACAACTTATGATAACACGGGAAAGGGCGCGTTTTCAATAACTAATTTCTTTATTAGGATGATTAAAAACGAAAGGAATACTCTTGCTAGCGGAAACGGAAAAAATGCGGGGGCGCATGGCACCCGCGCGGGAGCAAACCGCCGTGAATGAAGAGCGGAAAAAGGAAAGCGCGCACCCGAAGGTGCGCGCATGATGTCGTTTGAGAGTGCCTTAGACTACAACGATTCCGACATGATCGGCGTAGTCCTCCGCGATCTGCTCGAAGGTCGCGTCCGAGGAGAGCAGAGAATAGTCCGCCTCCGAGCTCACCGTCGCGGTGAGACCGATGCCTTCCGCAAATTCGTCCACGGCGTCTATGGTGAGCGTGATCGTGAGACCGCCGGCGTTGATGGGGATGGCGAGCTTGTGGCTCTCGAAGAACTCGATCACGAGGTCGGGGAAATTGTCCACATTATAGGCGAGAAAATCCGCGTCCTCGTCGGGGATCAGCAGCTCGATGTCCTGCGAAGTGGTCATATGCTTGAAGTTGCCGTCCTCGATGCTCACGCTGCCCTTGACATCCCCGAGGGTGAGCCAGCTTTCCAGCATGGGCAGCACGTCGAATCCGAAGTTGAGAGAGAGGATGGGTGCTATCTGATAGAGGATGTACCCCAGAGAATCCGCCGCGGGAATGGTGAAGTCGTCCGCACTGCCGGAGATGCTGCCCGCATCGTAGAAGGTGTTGTCCGCGAAGTCAAAGACGGGCAGATAATCGGCGATGACGCTTTCCGCAACGGAAGTTGAGAGCAGGTCCATCCCTAAGGCACTGAGCGAGATGCCGATCGTGCCGTCCGCGGTGCGGCGCACTTCTATCTCCGCGCCGGAGATCAGGCTGCCGAGGGCGACGACGGAATCGAGCCCGCTTGCGTTAAGTTGATAATGCATCACCCATTCATCGCCGAGATAAGCGCGGTAGCCGGAGAGCGCAAGCGTCACGGGAGAGGCGCCCTCGCCAAATCCTATCTTGCCGTCGATGACGACGGAATCGGTGACGATCTTGTTTTCGGCAGAATACCAATTTTGCTGCGCTTTTGCGTAAGAAGCCTCGACGGCTTTGTTGCAGGCGGTGAAGAGCAGGGCGGAGACCGCAAGGCAGACAAGCAGCATTGTTGCGACGATCAGAAGTTTAACGTTGCGTTTTTTCATGATAAACCCTCCTTATTGCGCAATGCGCTCCTCAATGGCTTTGCCGATGGCGCCCATGACGCTGCGGTCGTCGTCAAAGGGATAGTCGATGAGATTGCGGAAGACCATGACGCCCGCGAAGTCCTGTTCGATGGCGTATGCCGTCTTGTCGTAAGCCATCGCTCCGCCCGTGACGTACACCTTCATGTCGGTGCCGCCGTAGGTGAGATACTGCACATTGTCCCACTTGGTGAACTCCTGCGTCCTGTCCTCGTTTGCCCAGACATTGCCGCCGTCGTGATAATAGTTTGTCCAATATTCACCCACGGTCTCGTTGTCCGGTCTGCCGTAGGCGGGCATTCCCGCGACGAGCTGTGAGGGCTTGAAGCCGAGGTTGATGAAGTAGCGCATGGGCAGGTACGCTCCGCTGCGGAATGAGGCGTTGTTGCCGTCCGGGTCGAAGCGGTCGTAACCCATGATCTGCACATAGTCGATGCCCGCGATCTGCTCCTCGGTGAAGCCGACGTTGAAGTTGGAGAGCGCGACGGAGACATATCTGCCTTCCCCGCCGATCTCTTCTTTGAGGGCGAGCATCATATCGCCGTAAGCCACCCATTCCGCGGTGTTGGTGGGATACTCCCAGTCGAATTCCACGCCGTCGATGCCGAGGTCTCTCACGAGCTCCGCGATGTTTGCGACGAGGTTTTCGGTGCAGCCGGGCAGCCCGTGTTCCGCCTTATTGCCGGGGAGGATGTCCAGGCAGATCCTGACATCGGGGTTGATCCCCTCGATGAATTCGATGACGCTTTCGAGATACGCGGTGGAAGTGGGGTCGTAGTCCTCGGCGTTCTTGTCCTCCTGCGTGAAGGTGAGGTTGCCGTCCTTGTCCCAGTAGACGTACTCAAAGAGGATGAGGTCGGTGATGACGCCGAGTTGTTTGGCAAGCTCGGTCTTGTCGAGCGCGGGAGACTTGAAGTCGTTCACGTTGTAGTAGGCGAACACTCTGAACTCTTCCGCGTAAGTCTTGGGCGCGACATTGTACACTTCCACTTCCGCGACGGAGATCTCTCTGCCTTCGTTCACGCCGTCGATGACGATGCGGATGCTGTCCGTTTCAACGGCGTCGAAGGTGCAGTAGCGGTAGCGCTCCATCCTGTCCTGACGGTAGATCTCTTTCCAGCCGTCGCCGTCCGGCACCTCGAAGCGGAAACCGGTGATGTAGTTGCCGTTCTCGCGCAGCACTACGGTGTTGACGGTCACCGTTTTGCCGAAGGAGAGCAGGATGCTTTCTCCCGTCGCGTTTTCCGCCGTCCACGCGGTGTCCTTGTCCCCGTCGATGAGTGCGGACGCATTCTCTTCCGCGCTTGTGACGGTGACCTGCGCTTCCGCGGCGAGGTTGTCGGAGTCCACGGTGTCGATGTCGTCGGTGAAGATATTCTCCGGTCTTTCGACGCCTTTGCCCGTGACGCCCGCTTTGTCGTTGCATGCGACGAGCACGGGAAGAACCGCCGTGATGAGCAGCGCCGCCATCACGAGCAGAGCGATGATTTTCTTTTTGGCCATATAAGCCCCCTTAAAATTGATAAAAGGACAAAGGCCCTCTTAAGCCTTTGTCCCCGCCGATACTATAACATCGGGAGGCGGAAGTGTCAACCGTGCGCTCTCCAACCTTAAAATCCGCATAAAAATTATAAATGTTTTATTCGTGTGCGCAGCGTGCGCGGAGCGCGGGCGCAAATTTTTTGAAATGCTTGCGCTCGGCGGCGGGTGTAGTATAATTGAGTTGAGCGCGGCGGGCGTTCCTGCGGGAGATATCCGCGACGCCTTCGCGCGGCAGAGGAAGATATGAAAAAGTACGCAAAGACGGTATATGCAAACTGCACCCTGGTCGACGTCAAGTCCGACTGCGCGCTTGTCAAGAACACGGACATCTTCGTCGAGGACGGCAAGATCGTGAAGATCGCGCCCGCGGGCGGCGACAGGACGGGATGGGAAGTCTATGACGCGTCCGGCAAATTCGCGATGCCCGGTCTCGTCAACGCGCACGCGCACCTCTTCGGGACGGGCTTGCCCAGCAAGGTCATCTCGGGCGGCGGCGCGCAGAAGCTGGTGCTGAAACTGGTGCACAGTCCTCTCGGGATGGCTGTCCTGAAAATGCTGGTCGCTTCCGCCTGCGCGCAGGAGCTGAACTCCGGCGTGACCACGCTGAGGGGACTCGGAGATTTCCGCGGTTCGGACATCGCGGTGCGCGACGCGCTGAAAAAGGGCAAAGGAAAGGCGGCGGGACTTGACCTCATCGTGTCGGGGCCTGCCATCACCGCTCCCGGCGGACACGGGGACGGGACTTTCGCGCTCACCGCGTCCACTCCGGAGGAATTTGCGGCGCTCGCGGCGCAGAACGCGGAGAACGGCGCCGACCTCATCAAGATTTGCATCACGGGCGGCGTGACGGACGCCAAGAAGAAGGGCGAGCCCGGCGAAGTCAAGATGACGGCGGAGCAGATCAAAGCCGCCTGCGACAAAGCGCACGCTCTCGGCAAGAGGGTGGCGGCGCACATCCAGAGCCCGAAAGGTGTGGAACTTGCGGCGTTGAACGGCGTCGACACCGTGGAACACGGAGCGCACATGAGCGAGGAGGCGGCTGCCGCCCTGAAAGCCCGCGGCGGCGCGGTGGTGGCGACTTACACTCCCGCTTATCCCTATTACAAACTCCCTCCCGAGGTCACCAAGCTCGACGAGGTGCGCAGGTTCAACTCCGGCATAGTGCTGGACGCGATGACGCAATGCGTCCGCGACGCCTACGCCCACGGCATCACGGTGGCGATGGGCACGGACGCTTCCTGCCCCTTCTCCACGCAGACTGGGATGTGGCGCGAGGTGATCTATTTCGCGAAGCTGGGCGGTTTCGGCGCGAAAGCGGCGCTCTATGCGGCGACGATGGGCGGCGCGGCGGCGGTCGGGCAGAGCGACAAAGTGGGCTCTCTCGAAGAGGGCAAACGCGCGGACATCCTCATCCTTTCCGAGAACCCCGTCGAACATCTCGAGACTTTGCGCGACCCCGTTGCGGTCGTTGCGGGAGGCAGGCTCATCGCCCGTCCCGCGCCCAAGCGCAACGAGAAGATAGAATCCGTCCTTGACGGACTGATGAAGGAGATCTGAATGACTTATGCCATCGACACGGAAGAATTTATCGAGATCAACGGTGACAGACAGAACATCCGCATCCGCGCGGCGAAGGAGGGCTTGCCCGTCGTGCTCTTCGTGCACGGCGGACCCGGCGTGTGCGACAGGCACAACGTGCTTGGCTATCACTCCGACCTTGCCGAAAAGTTCACCCTCGTGTGCTGGGATCAGCGCGGGAGCGGCAAAAGCTACACCCCCGCCATCCGCAAGCGCACCCCGAAGGTGTCTGAGTATGTGGACGACATCCTCTTCCTCGCGGAGTATCTCGCGGGACGCTTCCGCGTGCGCAGGATCGCCCTCGTCGGGCACAGTTGGGGCTCCATCATCGGCGTGCTCGCAGTGAGCAAACGCCCCGATCTCTTCTTCGCTTATGTCGGAGAAGGGCAGTTCGTGGACGGCGACCGCAATGAGGAAGGCTCCTACCGCTTCTGCCTGGAAGAGGCAAAAAAGCGCGGGGACAAGAAAGCGCTCGCGGCGCTCGAAAAGGGCGCGCCCGTGGACGGAGTCTATCCCGACAACAAGAGCATGATGACCCAGCGCGACTGTCTTTCCCGCTACGGCGGCGCCATCTACCGCGGCAAACAGGGGCTGGTCAAAGGGCTGCTGATGCCCCTCCTTAAAACGAAGGAATACACCCTCGCGGACATCGTGAAATACGCGCAGGGCGCGACCTATCTCTCCGATGTCATGTGGTCGGACGTGGTGGGACAGCGGCTGAGCGCGATAAAGCGCCTCGACGTCCCCGTCGTCATCACGCAGGGCAGACATGACTACAACACCCCGTCTGCCATCGCGCGGGAATGGTTCGACGCCCTTGAAGCCCCGTCCAAGACCTGGGTATGGTTTGAAGACTCCGCCCATTCCCCCGACATCGAAGAACCCGAAAAATGGAGCGCCGTGCTCTCAGCGGAACTTTCTAAGCTATCCGAACGGAATTAAAAAACATCCTGCCCGTGCAGCTTGCACGGGCAGGATGTTTATAAAAGCGCGGAGGGGCGCTCCGCGCTTTTGCGGCGCGCTTTGCGCGCCTTTTTTTAGATATCACAATTATCTGAAAATGTTCTGCACGAAGGTTTTGAGTGCGCCGCGCCAGACGGAGGGGGAGTGCATCCCGAAGACGCTCTCGAATGTATATTCCACGCCTATCGCGTCCAGCTTGTCACAAATGCCGCTGCTGACGGGGGCGAGGGTGTCCAGGTTGCCCACCGTGATCTGTACATAGCGGAAGCCGTCCGAGCCCTCGTCGAGGGTGAAATCGGGGACATAGGTCGAAGATGAGACCACGTCTTCGCCGAAAGAGGCGGAGGAGAACGCGCCCACCCATCCGAAGACGTCCTGATAGTCGAACGCGGTGAGCATCGCCTCTCTGCCGCCCATGGAATAGCCCGCGATGGCGGTGTTGTCCTTGTCGGTCAGAGTGGAGTAGTGCGAGTTGATGTAGGGCATGAGGCATTCCACGATGTCCCTGCCCGTGAGGTCATAGGTCTCGGCGAGTTCGGGCGGAGCGGAGGGCGGGAGCATGCTCCATTCGGGCTCCGTTTCCGTGGCGTTGACGAGGCTGTTGACGCACACCACGATCATCTCCGGCGTGCCGTCGAAATAGCAGGCGTTCTGCACGATGTACTGCGCGCCCATGGGGAGACCGTATACGCCGTCCAGCCAGGAATATTCGTCGCTCATCAGCCCGTGCAGCAGATAGAGCACGGGATAGCGCTTGGCGGGGTCGTAGTCGGGAGGGAGGACGACATTGGCGTGCTTGTCCGCGCCCGCGACGGAAGAGTAGTAGGTGATGTGCTCGATCTCTTCGCCTTCGGTGTAATCGTATCCCGCGACGGCTGTATTGTAGGAGAGGGGCTTGAAAACCGCATCCGTCTCATAGAGCACGGTGCCGTCGAGCTTGACGGTGATGCCGAACTCTCCCTCAAGAGAGAAGCAATTTATCCTGCCGTCCTCGTCGGGAGACAGGGTCACGGTCTCGCCCGTCCGCCCCGTAAACTCGGCGGTGAGTGAAGACGCGGTCGCTCCGCAGGAGCAGGAATAGGTCAAAAGCACCTCGCGGTCATCTTCGGACACGGTGCATACGATGTCCGTCTCGTGGGTGTGTTTCTCGTTGCAGGCGGAAAGCAGAGCCGCCGTGAGAGCGAGGGTCAGGATCAAAATGAAAATAACGACGCACGGTCTTTTCATATATGCCTCCGTCCGCCGATCCCTTAAGCAGTTAAAATTATAATACTTGTCGTCCGAGAATGCAACAATGTGCAAAAATAAACACACAAAAACGATACATCAGTAGTCTTTTCTGCCCACCAGATAGTCGATGTCGACGTTGAAGTAGTCCGCGAGCAGCCACAGGCTCCTTATGCTCGGTTCCTTTTTGCCGAGCAGCCACGCGCTGATCGTGTTCTGCCTGAGCCCCACTTTTTCGGCGAGCGCGACCTGAGTGAGACTGTTCTCCCTCATGAGCTCCTTTATGCGCGCCGCCACTTGGATGGGGACGCTTTTGTTCTCTTCGGTGTACATAACATCCTCATTATAGCACCATGGGAGTAGAAAAGCAACGGAAACATTTTATGCCAGCCCGGCATTCCGGTTTGGCATTCCGGACCGAAACAAGACAAACGTAACAAGATCAACGGACATAAAGTGATCCTTACCGGGGTTTTTCGGACGGACAAGGGAAACGGAGCGGCGATTTTATGCGGCGCCCTCCCTCGGTTGGTGTTGCGAAACGCTCCGCCGTGTGCTAAGATAAAAATAAGGAGCGCTTATGCAGATCAACATCAAGAGTACGACGGGTCCCGTCGGAGCAGTCACAAAATGCGGAAACGTGCGGGTGAGAAAGACCGTCTTCTCGATCGTGCTCATCTTCGGAGCGCTGGTCATCCTCGCGGCATTCATCTCCTTCATCGCCCTCAGTGCGACCGCGGGCAGGGGATTCGGCTCCCGTATGCAATACATCTTCATCCCCTTTGCGGTGTTCGGCGCGTGCGCCGTGACCATGCCTTTCCTCTTCACCATGCGTGCGCGCTATTCACAGCTCGTTGCGCTCGCGGACAGGATCGCGGCAAAGGACGCCACGGTAATTGCATCTCTTGCACCGGTGCAGACCGTCACCGCCTTCGAGGCAATGAAGATCACTGTAGGAGCGCTCATTGCGGGCGGGTCGCTCCCCGGCTATGAGATCGTCGGCGAAGTGGTGGCAAAGAGCTCGCTCTCACTCTCGGAGGAGAAGGCGAAGGAAATGTACGACGAGTTCATCGCGCTCGCGCTCCCGTCCGCCGCTGCGCTCAATATGGCAAAGGAGCAGGCGTCGCCGCTTCCGCGCTATTGCCCCTCATGCGGAGCGCCCGTGACAGACGAGGGGGCTAAGTTCTGCGAATCCTGCGGGGTGAAGCTCCGGGACTGAACGTATTCCGGTCCGGTATGCCCTCGGCGCGGATGAACAAATGGTCCGCCCATACGAGACCTGACAAGCGTCTCCGCTTGTGAGGTAAAACCGATATTTGACAAGCGTAATACGAGGGTACACCATGTTGTGCCCTCGCGCGCGTGATATACAATATGTTCAAAATGTATGCTCAAAACTTTGAAAAAGGGCATTCAACTTTTTGACATCGCATTCCCGATAGTGTATCATAAGACCATGCAAATTTTGTACGGCGCGGTTTTCGTAAGAGGATGCATCCTGTCCCGCTCCCAGCGGGGGCAGGCATTCGCGGGGATTTTGCGTCCGTACGCAGTGTGACATTCGGCAGTTTTGCGTGAGCAGGCTGCCTTTTTTGAAAGTTTCCGCACCCTATGCGGAGGAGGGATCTATGAAGAAAATTGCGGTCATCATGGGCAGCGACAGCGATCTTCCCGTCGTGGGCAAAGCCATCGACACGGTGAAGTCATTCGGAGTGGAGTGCGAGGCGCACGTCTTTTCCGCGCACCGCACACCCGCGGAGGCTAAGGCTTTTGCCGAGAGCGCAGAGGAGAACGGCTTCGGCGTCATCATCGCGGCGGCGGGCATGGCGGCGCACCTTGCGGGTGCGATCGCGGCGTCCACCACGCTTCCCGTCATCGGCATCCCCGTGCGCGGCGGCATGCTGGATGGTTTGGACGCGCTGCTTTCCACGGTGCAGATGCCTCCCGGCATCCCCGTCGCGACCGTCGGAGTGGACGGCGCGGTGAACGCGGGTCTCCTTGCGGTGGAGATCCTCGCCGTTTCGGAGCCCGAACTCAAAGAAAAACTCAAAGCCAAGCGCGCCGCCGACAAGGCGAAAGTGCTGGCGAAGGACGCCGCTCTTGAAGAAAAACTCGCGGCGATGAGAGGCTGATATGGAAAAATCTTACAGCGAGAGCTACAAGCAGGCGGGCGTGGACATCACCGCGGGTTATAAGGCGGTGGAGCTCATGAAGAAGCACATCGCGCGCACCGTCACGGCGGGAGCGGCGAGCGACATCGGCGGGTTCGGCGGGCTGTTCGAGCTCGACCTTACGGGCATGACCCGTCCCGTCCTCGTCAGCGGCACGGACGGTGTGGGCACCAAGCTCAAATATGCTTTCATGCTGCAAAAGCACGACACCATCGGCATCGACTGCGTGGCAATGTGCGTCAACGACGTCATCTGCTGCGGTGCGAAGCCCCTCTTTTTCCTGGACTACATCGCGTGCGGCAAGAATGTGCCGGAGCGCATCGCGTCCATCGTCGCCGGTGTGGCGGAAGGCTGCGTGCAGGCGGGAGCGGCGCTCATAGGCGGCGAGACCGCGGAGATGCCGGGCTTCTATCCCGAGGACGAATACGATCTTGCGGGGTTTGCCGTGGGCGTGGTCGACCGCGCCAAAGTGCTGGACAATTCCACTGTGAAGGCGGGGGACGCCGTCATCGCGCTGCCGTCCTCCGGAGTGCATTCCAACGGGTTCTCGCTGGTGAGGAAGATCTTTGACGGCAGAGAACTGATGCTGCCCGTTGCGGAGCTCGGTGGTAAGAGCCTGGGAGAAGCTCTGCTCACCCCCACCAAGATATACGTCAAACCTATGCTCGCGCTCTTCGAGGCGGTGAAAGTGAAGGCGGTCTCCCACATCACGGGCGGCGGCTTTTACGAGAACATCCCGAGGAGCATCCCCAAGGGCTTCGGCGCCAAGATCGACAAGTCCGCACTGCGCATACTGCCCGTGTTCGACATCATCAAAAGAGAAGGGAACGTCCCGGAGCGCGATATGTTCAACACCTTCAACATGGGCGTCGGCATGAGCGTCGTGGTCGCGGCGGAGGACGCGGAAAAGGCGCTCTCCGTGCTGAGAGCGGCGGGTGAGGACGCCTACGTCATCGGCGAGGTGGTCGCATCGGAAGACGGAGTGATCATCAAATGAGCGGGAAGAAGATCGCGGTCGCCGTGCTCGTCTCGGGCGGCGGCACCAATCTGCAAGCCATCCTCGACGCGGAAAAGAGGGGAGAGCTCCCTCACGCCGAGGTGAAAGCCGTGGTCTCTTCGCGGGCGGACGCCTACGCGCTCGAACGCGCAGCAAAAGCCGGCGTCGCGGCTTTCGTCGCCGAACGCAAGAGCTGCGCCTCGCAGGAAGAGTTCGAGAGGAAGATCGAGGACGCCATCGCGAGCGTGGGGGCGGAGATCATCGTGCTCGCGGGGTTCATGAGCATACTGTCCGCGGATTTCACCTCGCGCTATCCCGAGCGCATCATCAACGTGCACCCCTCCCTCATCCCGAAGTTCTGCGGGAAAGGCTTTTACGGGCTCAAAGTGCACGAGGCGGTGCTCGCCGCGGGCGAGAAGGTGACGGGCGCGACCGTGCACTACGTCAACGAGATCCCCGACGGCGGCAGGATCATTTTTCAGAAGGAAGTGGCGGTGAAGGAGGGCGACACCCCCGAGACGCTGCAAAGAAGAGTTATGGAAGAGGCGGAGTGGAAGCTGCTCCCGCGCGCGGTGGAGCTCACCGCGGAGAGGATCGCGGCGGAACGCGCCTAATGTACAGGAGACAACAATGAGCATCTACGACATCAACGATCTTAACGCCCTTCTCGCGGGCAACGCATATCCCGGCAGGGGCATCGTCATCGGCAAGTCCGCGGACGGAAAACACGCCGTGTTCGCCTATTTCATCATGGGCAGGAGCGAGAACAGCCGCAACCGCGTCTTCGTGGAGAGGGAGAACGAACTCACCATCTATCCCTACGACGAGAGCAAGGTGGAGGATCCTTCCCTCATCATCTATTCCCCCGTCAAGCGTGTGTGGAACAAGTGGATCGTCACCAACGGCGATCAGACGGACACCGTCGAGGCGGCGCTGCTTGCGGGCGACAGCTTTGAGAGCGCTCTCGAAAGGCGGGAGTTTGAGCCCGACGCGCCCAATTTCACCCCCCGCATAAGCGGGCTCATCGACCTTGAAAGCAAGTTCCGCTACAAGCTCTCCATCTTAAAGAGCGCGGACGCGGAGGGGAGCGCATGCAACCGCTTCTCCTTCTCCTACGAGCCGCTGAACGGACTGGGACATTTCATCCACACCTACAACTCGGACGGGAACCCCATCCCCACTTTTACGGGGGAGCCCGAGCGCGTCGCGATAGGCTCCGACCTTACGGAGTTCGCAAACGGCGTCTGGGAGAACCTGAACGCCGCGAACAAGATCGCGCTCTATGTCGGTTTCATCGATCTCAAAACATTCAGAGTGAAGACGGCGCTCTTCAACAAGCACGTCAAAGAGGAGAAAAAATGAAGGAATTCGAGCTCAAATACGGCTGCAACCCCAATCAGAAGCCCGCACGCATCTTCATGCACGACGGCAGGGAACTCCCCGTGGAGATCCTGAACGGCAGACCCGGATATATCAACTTCCTGGACGCTTTCAACAGCTGGCAGCTGGTGAAGGAGCTCAAAGAGGCGACGGGAGAGTGCTGCGCCACTTCCTTCAAGCACGTGAGCCCCACCTCCGCGGCGCTGGGCAGACCCCTCGGCGACAGGCTGAAAAAGGCGTGCTTCGTGGATGACATCGAGGGCTTGGACGAGAGCCCCGTCGCCTGCGCATACGCAAGAGCGCGCGGCACGGACAGGATGTCCTCTTTCGGCGATTGGATCGCCCTCTCCGACGAGTGCGACGCCACCTGCGCAAAGATTATATCGCGCGAAGTGTCCGACGGCATCATCGCTCCCGCTTATACCCCCGAGGCTCTCGACATCCTGCGCGCAAAGCGCAAGGGCGCATACAACATCGTGAAGGTGGACCCCCTCTACGTCCCCGACCCCGTGGAGCGCAAGCAGGTGTTCGGTGTGACTTTCGAGCAGGGCAGGAATGATTTCAGGATCGACCGCGAACTACTGAAGAACGTCGTCACCGAAAAGCCACTCCCGCACGACGCGGAGACAGACCTCATCGTCGCGCTCATCACCCTCAAATATACGCAGTCCAATTCCGTGGCGTTCGCCGAAGACGGACAGGCGATCGGCGTGGGCGCAGGACAGCAGTCCCGCATCCATTGCACCCGTCTTGCCGGACAGAAAGCGGACCTCTGGCACCTCAGACAGCACGATAAAGTGCTTTCTCTGCAATTTGCCGAGGGTGTGGGCAGACCGGAAAAGAACAACATCATCGACATCTATCTCTCCGATGAAAGCGAGGACGTCATCGGCGAGGACGTGTGGAGGAAGTATTTCGCCGTCCGTCCCGAGGAGTTTACAAGGGAGGAGAAGAGGGCATATCTCGACACCCTCACCGGAGTCTCCCTCGGCTCCGACGCATTCTTCCCCTTTGACGACAACATCGTCCGCGCGAGGAAGAGCGGCGTGTCCTATGTCGCGGAGCCCGGCGGATCCGTGCGCGACGACATCGTCATCGACACCTGCAACAAGCTCGGCATCGCGATGGCGTTCACCGGGATGCGTCTCTTCCATCATTGAGGTGTAAAATGAAGATCCTTGTGGTCGGCTCCGGCGGCAGAGAGCACGCCGTCATCAAAGCCCTGAAACGCAGCCCCGAGGCGGAGGAGATCTTCATCCTTCCCGGCAACGGAGGCATTGCCGCGGACGCCGTTTGCGTCAACATCGGCGCAAAGGACATCGAGGGCATCGCGAAGTTTGCAAAAGAGAACGGCATAGATTACGCCGTCGTCACCCCGGACGATCCCCTCGTGCTCGGCGCCGTGGACGCGCTGGAAGGCGTGGGCGTGCCCTGTTTCGGTCCCCGTGCGAACGCCGCCATCATAGAAGGCAGCAAGGCGTTTTCCAAGGAACTCATGAAAAAGTACGGCATCCCCACCGCGCGTTATGAGACCTTTGAGGACGAAAGCGCGGCGGAGAGATATATCGACGCTCTTCCCGATGGCAACATCGTCGTCAAGGCGGACGGTCTCGCTCTCGGCAAGGGCGTCATCATCGCGGAGAGCAGGGAAGAGGCGAAAGCCGCCGTTCGCTCCATGATGCTGGACGGCAAGTTCGGCGCGAGCGGCAGCCGCGTGGTCATCGAAGAATTCCTGACCGGTCCCGAGGTCTCCGTCCTCTCCTTTACGGACGGCGAGACGGTGGTGCCCATGGTGTCATCTATGGACCACAAGCGCGCCCTCGACGGCGACAAGGGGCTGAACACGGGCGGTATGGGCGTCGTCGCGCCCAACCCCTACTATACGGACGAGATCGCGGCGGAGTGCATGGAAAAGATCTTTCTCCCCACCGTCCGCGCAATGAAAGCGGAGGGGCGCACCTTCCGCGGCTGTCTCTATTTCGGGCTGATGATCACCCCGGACGGACCCAAGGTGATCGAATACAACTGCCGTTTCGGCGACCCCGAGACGCAGGCGGTGCTGCCCCTTCTTGAAAGCGACCTGCTCACCGTCATGCGCGCCTGCACGGACGGCACCCTGAGCGATGTCGAAGTGCGCTTCTCGAAAAAGGCGTCCTGCTGCCTGGTCAAGGCGTCCGCAGGCTATCCGGAAAAGTACGAGACGGGTTTCCCGATCACGGTCGAAAGCGGGCTCGACGCCGAGCTCTACATCGCGGGCGCGAAACTCTCGGACGGCGCATTGCTGACTGCGGGCGGCAGAGTGCTGGGCGTCACTGCCGTCGCCGACACGCTCCCCGAGGCGGTGGAGAAAGCGTACCGCGAAGGGGAGAAGGTGCACTTTCTCAACGAGTTCTTCCGCCACGATATCGGGGCGAGGGCGCTTGCCGCAAAACGCGGTTGAGCGTGTAAATTCATGCGATAAACATCCTTTTGGCGTGCAGACGCCGTACGGAGGAGATATGGTAAACAGATTGTTCGTCGAAAAGAAAGAGGCGCTCGCGGCTGAAGCACGGGCACTCTTTTCCGAGGCGCGCGGGATGCTCGGAGTCAAGGGGCTCACCCGCGTCAGAGTGGTCAACCGTTACGACGTGGAAGGCGCGGACGGAGAGCTTTTGGAATATGCCAAACGCAACATTTTCTCCGAGCCGCAGCTTGACACCGTGACCCTCGCGATAGAGACGGAGGGCGCCGCTGCCGTCTTCGGGGTGGAACCTCTCCCCGGGCAGTTCGACCAGCGTGCGGACTCCGCGGCGCAATGCATACAGCTTGTCTCCCAGGGCGAGAAACCCGTCGTACGCACGGCGAAATTCTATGTCCTCTACGGCGACCTCACGGCGGGCGATGTCGAAAAGATAAAGAAATTCGTCATCAACCCCGTGGAGTGCCGCGAGGCGGACACCGCGCTCCCCGACACTCTGAAAACGGAATATCCCGCGCCTCATGACGTCGAGACCCTGCACGGTTTCATCAAGATGGGCGAGGACGAGCTCGCCGCATTCGTAAGGAAGTACGGGCTCGCGATGGACGCGGACGATGTCAGGTTCTGCCGCGACTATTTCGCTTCCGAGCACCGCGATCCCACCCTCACGGAAGTGAGGATGATCGACACCTATTGGTCTGACCATTGCCGTCACACCACCTTCCTCACCACCATAGACAAGGCGGAGTTCGAGGACGCGGAAGTGCAGGCGGCTTGGGAGGATTATCTTGCCGTGCGCGAGAAGCTGGGCAGGACGGAGAAGCCCGTCAATCTCATGGACATCGCCACAATAGCGGCGAAGATGCTGCGCAAGGAAGGCAAGCTCGAGAACCTCGACGTCTCCGACGAGATCAACGCCTGCACGGTGAAGATCAAGGTGGACGTCGACGGCAAGGAGGAGGACTGGCTGCTGCTGTTCAAGAACGAGACGCACAACCATCCCACCGAGATAGAGCCTTTCGGCGGCGCGGCGACCTGCATCGGCGGCGCCATCCGCGACCCGCTCTCCGGGAGAGCCTATGTCTATTCCGCCATGCGCGTCACGGGCGCGGGCGATCCTCTCACTCCCATCGAGGACACGCTGCCCGGCAAACTGCCGCAGAAAAAGATCGTCACCACGGCTGCCGCGGGTTACAGCTCCTACGGCAACCAGATCGGGCTCGCCACGGGCATCGTGGACGAGATATATCACCCCGGCTATGTCGCAAAGCGCCTCGAGATAGGCGCGGTGACGGGCGCCGTTCCCGCGCGCAATGTCGTGAGGGAGACTCCCGCTCCCGGCGATGTGGTCATCCTGCTCGGCGGCAGGACGGGGAGAGACGGCTGCGGCGGAGCGACGGGCTCGTCAAAGGCGCACAGCGCCGAGTCTCTTTCCACCTGCGGGGCGGAAGTGCAGAAGGGCAACGCTCCCGAGGAGCGCAAATTGCAGCGTCTCTTCCGCAACCCCGAGGCGTCTCTTCTCATCAAGAGGTGCAACGACTTCGGCGCGGGCGGCGTTTCCGTGGCGATAGGGGAGCTCGCGGACGGGCTCTTCATCGACCTCAATGCCGTGCCAAAGAAATACGAAGGGCTGGACGGCACCGAGCTTGCCATCAGCGAATCGCAGGAGAGGATGGCGGTGGTGGTAGCCCCCGAGAACGCGGAGAAATTCCGCGCGCTCGCGAATGCGGAGAACCTCGAGGCTACCGTCGTCGCGAAAGTCACCGAAGAGCCCCGTCTCAGGATGCAATGGAACGGGAAGATCATCGTGGACATCTCCCGCGAGTTCCTCAACTCCAACGGCGCAGAGAAGCACGCCACGGCAAGACAGGTGAAGGCGGGCAGTCTCCTTAAAAACATCCCCGCGGATTTTGCGGAGGGCATGAAAGCGCTGGTCTCCGAGCTCAACGTCTGCTCCAAGCGCGGGCTTTCGGAGAGGTTCGACAGCACCATCGGCGCGGGCACCGTTATGATGCCATTCGGCGGCAAAAACCAGCTCACCCCCATACAGTGTATGGTCAACAAGGTCTCCGTCGAAAATGGCGAAACAGACACTTGTTCGCTCATGTCCTGGGGGTTTAACCCCTTTATCAGCGAAAAGAGCCCCTTCCACGGCGCCTATCTCGCCGTCATCGAAAGCGTCGCGAAACTGGTCGCGGCGGGGGCGAGCACAAGGGAAGTGTATCTCACTTTCCAAGAGTATTTCGAAAAGCCCATGGGCAAGGCGGAGCGCTGGGGCAAGCCCCTTGCGGCGCTGCTCGGCGCGTACCGTGCGCAGCGCGACCTCGGCATGGGAGCTATCGGCGGCAAGGACAGCATGAGCGGCACTTTCGAGCACATCGACGTGCCCCCCACCCTCGTCTCGTTCGCCGTCACGACGGAGAAGTGCGAGGAGGCGGTCTCGCCCGAGTTCAAGCGTGCGGGGAGCGAGGTGCGCCTTGTGGAGTGCGCCTACGGTGCGGACGGTCTGCCCGTGGCGGAGAGCTTCCTGCAAACGGCGGAAGAAGTGCACGCGCTCATGCGCGAAGGCAAAGTGATCTCCGCATACACACCCGCATACGGCGGCGTTGCGGAGGCGGTGTTCAAGTGCGCTCTCGGCAACGGGTTAGGTTTCGCGTTCGCGGACGGCGTAAGCCTTCAGGACGTCTTCGGATATAAATACGGCGCGTTCGTCATCGAGTGTGCGGAGGGCGTGACTCTTGGCAGGGCGCTCGGCAGGGTGACGGAGGAGCGCACGTTCGTCTTCGGCGGCGAGAGCGTGACGCTTTCGGAGCTCTCCGAGGCATACGAAAACAAGCTGGAGAGCGTCTATTCCTGCAACATAAAGCAGGACGGCGGCGACATCCCCAAGGTGAGTTATACGGGCGGCGCCGCGGCAAAGAGCGGCAGGAAGTTCGCATCTCCCAAGATGCTCATCCCCGTGTTCCCCGGCACCAACTGCGAGTACGACACCGCAAAGGCGGCGCGGCGCGCCGGCATCGACGCGGAGATCTTCGTCATCAACAATCTCACTCCCGCGGCGGTGGCGGAGTCCGCCGACGAGTTCGCAAGAAAGGTGCGCGAGGCTGAGATCGTCTTCATCCCGGGCGGATTCTCGGGCGGCGACGAACCGGACGGCAGCGGCAAGTTCATCACCTCCTTCTTCCGCGGCGCCAAGGTGACGGACGCTGTGCGCGATCTGCTCAAACACCGCGACGGTCTGATGGCGGGCATATGCAACGGCTTCCAGGCGCTCATCAAGCTCGGTCTCGTGACCGTGGGCGACATCGTGGACGCGGACGAGAACGCGCCCACCCTCACCTATAACACCATCGCGCGCCACCAGTCCAAGATCGTGAGGACGCGCGTCTGCTCGGATCTCTCTCCCTGGCTCACTCTGAAGAGCGTGGGCGACATCGTGAACGTCCCCATATCCCACGGTGAGGGCAGGTTCATGGCGTCTCCCGAGTGGCTGGAGAGACTCGCGAAAAACGGGCAGATCGCGACGCAGTACGTCGATCTTTCGGGCGAGCCGACCTACGACATCGCCTTCAACCCCAACGGCAGCGACATGGCGGTGGAGGGCATCACCTCTCCGGACGGCAGGGTGCTGGGCAAGATGGGACACAGCGAGCGCGTGGACGCGGGGCTCTACCTCAACGTCCCCGGCGACTACGACATGGCGCTCTTCCGCTCGGCGGCGGCATATTTCGCTTAAACTGCGGGAAAGTCACAAACCAAAACAATAAGGAAAAAAGATTAATCTTCGGAGATAAGACCATGGCAAAGTATTTTGAAGAACCGTCAAGAACTTTCAGCGAGTATCTTCTCATCCCCGGCTACACGGACGAGAACTGCATCCCCGCGAACGTCAGCCTGCGCACCCCGCTCGTCAAATACGCGAGGGGAGAGGAACCCGCCATCTCGCTCAACATCCCTCTCGTTTCCGCCATCATGCAGTCGGTGAGCAACGACACGCTCGCCATCGCTTTGGCGCGCGAGGGCGGCATCTCCTTCATCTACGGCTCGCAGTCGGTGGAGGACGAGGCGGCAATGGTCAGGCGCGTCAAGAACTACAAGGCGGGCTTCGTGGTGTCGGACTCCAACCTCACCCCGGACAGCACCCTCGCGGACGTGCTGGAACTCGTGCGCCGCAAGGGACACAACACCATCGCCGTCACGCACGACGGCACCAGCTTCGGCAAGCTGCTCGGCATCGTGACTTCGCGTGATTACCGCGTCAGCCGTATGGCGCCCGAGACCCCCGTCAAGGAGTTCATGACCCCGCTTGAAAAGCTGGTCACGGCGCCCGCTTCCACGGGGCTCGCGGAGGCGAATGACATCATCTGGGAGCACAAGCTCAACTCCATCCCCATCGTGTCCGATGAGGGCAACCTGATGTACATGGTCTTCCGCAAGGACTATGCTCAGCACAAGGAGAATCCGCTTGAGCTGCTTGACGACCACAAGAGATATATGGTGGGCGCTGGCATCAACACGCTGGACTACGAGAAGCGCGTCCCCGCACTCATCGACGCGGGCGTGGACGTGCTGTGTATCGACTCTTCGGAGGGTTACAGCGTATGGCAGAAGCGCACTCTCGAGTTCATCCGCAAAAATTACGGCGACAGCGTCAAGGTGGGCGCGGGCAACGTCGTGGACCGTGACGGATTCTTCTTCCTTGCCGAGTGCGGTGCGGATTTCATCAAGGTGGGCATCGGCGGCGGCTCCATCTGCATCACCCGCGAACAGAAGGGCATCGGCCGCGGACAGGCGAGCGCGCTCATCGAAGTGGCGGAAGCCAGGAACGAATATTACGAGAAGACAGGCATCTACATCCCCATCTGCTCGGACGGCGGCATCGTGCACGACTATCACATGACCCTCGCACTTGCCATGGGCGCGGACTTCCTCATGCTGGGCAGATATTTCGCCCGCTTCGACGAGAGCCCCACCGCCAAGCTCAACATCAATGGCAACTACGTCAAGGAGTATTGGGGGGAGGGCAGCAACCGCGCGCGCAACTGGCAGCGTTACGACCTCGGCGGCAAGTCCGGTCTCTCCTTTGAAGAAGGCGTGGACAGCTACGTCCCCTACGCCGGCAGCCTCAAAGACAATGTGGAAAAGAGCCTTTATAAGGTGCGTTCCACCATGTGCAACTGCGGCGCGATCACCATAAAGCAGCTTCAGCAGACCGCAAAGATGACCGTGGTCTCCGCCACCAGCATCACCGAGGGCGGCGCGCACGACGTCATCCAGAAGAACACCGGCTACACCGGCAACAGATAAGGAGAGCATATGCAGGTCATAGACGGAAAACTCGTTGCAAAACTCACGCGCGAAGACATCGCCAAGCAGGTCGCGGCGCTGCCGCAGGACACCCTCGGTAAGATAGGGCTTGCGGTCATCCTCGTCGGCGACGACCCCGCAAGCCAGGTGTATGTGCGCAACAAGATCAACGGCTGCGCGGAGGTGGGCATCACGTCCACTCTCGTAAAAATGCCCGCGGACTCGACTCAGGAGGAGGTGGCGGAGAAGATAAAAGCCCTCAACGCCGATCCTGCCGTCAACGGCATCCTTTTGCAGCTTCCCGTCCCGAAGCACCTCGACGAGGCGGCGCTCCTGCACCTCATCGACCCCGCAAAGGACGTGGACGGATGCCATTACGTGCAGAAGGGCAAGCTGTGGACGGGCGAGCCCGAGCTCATCCCCTGCACCCCTTACGGCGTCATCAAGCTGCTCGACCACTATTCCATCCCCATCGAGGGTAAAAGCGCCGTCGTCGTCGGACGCTCCAATCTGGTGGGCAAGCCGCTCGCGCAGCTCCTTCTCGACCGCAACGCCACCGTCACGATATGCCACAGCCGCACTAAGGATCTCGGCGAGGTCACTTCCCGCGCGGACATCGTGTGCGTCGCCATCGGCAAAGCCAAGTTCCTGAAAGCGGATATGGTGAAAGAGGGTGCCGTCGTCATCGACGTCGGCATGGACCGCGACGAAAACGGCAAGCTCTGCGGCGACGTGGATTACGTCGAAGTCGCGCCCAAGTGCGCCTACATCACCCCCGTTCCCGGCGGCGTGGGACCAATGACGGTGACCATGCTGCTGCAAAACACCGTCAAGGCGTACCGCCTGCAAAAGGGGCTGGACAAATGACCTTGCGGGACTTCCCGCAAAGCACGATATAACGTTAAGAGAGCGGAGCCTATGGCTCCGCTTTATCGTTACAGAACGCGGAAATTGTCGATTTTCTTATGGAGAAAAATTATCCCTATTCGCTTGAAAGCGCGCGCGTGTGAGGATATAATTTTCTGCGGAGGGCTTTTTCAATGAAAGACACCGCAAAACTCATTGCCGTTGCGGGCAAGGGCGGCGTGGGCAAGACGTCCGTTGCCGCCGCCATGGTCAAGATCATCTCCGAGACGCATCCCGAAAGCAGGCTGCTCGCCATCGACGCGGACCCCGCGACGGGGCTTTCCACCGCGCTCGGCGTAGAGGTGAAGGAGACCATCGACGACATCCGCAAGAGCATCGTCGAGAGCTTGGACGAGGGGGACACCCGCACTGCCATAGAATTGCTCGGCGACGCGAGGTATAAGATCTTCGACGCTATGACGGAGACGGACAGGTTCGCGTTCATCGCCGTGGGCAGACCGGAGTCCGCGGGCTGCTATTGCAAGATCAACAGCTATCTCAAAGAAGTCATATCCCTCCTTTCCGCCGATTTCGATTACGTCGTCATCGACGGCGAGGCGGGCGTGGAGCAGATCAACCGCCGCGTGATGGAGAAGGTGACCCACCTCGTGCTCGTCACCGACCCGAGCAAGAAGGGCAGACAGGTCATCGCATCCGTGAAGGAAGTGGCGGACAGGCTGATGTCTCCGGAGCGCACCGGCGTCATCGTCAACAGGATCCTGGACGAGAGCCAGAAAGAATTCATCGACCTTGGTGACCTCACGCCGTACGCGTACATCGCGAGCGACCCCGATGTGGCGAGGTTCGACACCGAGGGCAGGAGCCTCATGGAGCTGCCCGAAGAGAGCAAGATCGTCGAGGGAGTGCGGACTGCGCTCCTTGCGGCGGGGATAATATAGGAGGAAGAAATGAAATACTTCGGCGGATGCGACGTAGGTTCCACCTACACAAAGTGCGTGATCCTCGACGAAAACGGCAAGATCGCCGCTGACTGCACCCTGCGCAGCAAGATCAATCCCACCGAGAGTGCGGAGCTCGCGCTCCAGACCGCGGTGGAGAAGGTGCCGGGGCTCAAGTCCGGCAAGGATCTTGCCTATCTCATCGGCACGGGCTACGGGCGCAACAAGGTGCCTTTTGCGGACGAGAACATCTCGGAGATAAGCTGTCACGCGATGGGCGTGCACGTCACCGATCCCACCGTCAAAGCCATCATCGACATCGGCGGACAGGACGTCAAGGGCATCGCCATCGCCCCCGACGGCACGGTGAAAAACTTCGCGATGAACGACAAGTGCGCGGCGGGCACGGGCAGATTCTATGAGGCTATGGCACACGCCTTCGAGATGACTTTGCCCGAGTTTTCCGCACTCTCGCTCACCGCAAAGAATACCATCCCCATCACCGCGCAGTGCACGGTGTTCGCAGAGAGCGAGGTCATCTCCCTCGTCGGCGAAGGGAAGCCGATGGACGAGATCGCGGCGGGCATCCAGATGGCTGTCGCCAAGCGCTGCTTCGTCATGGCGAAGAAGGCGGGCGCGACGGACAGCATCACCCTCACGGGCGGCTGCGCCAAGAACCAGGGGCTGAAAAAGGCGATCGAGCACGTGCTCAAGCTCAAGGTCATCGAGCTCAAGACCGACCCGCAGCTCATGGGTGCGCTCGGCGCCGCCGAATACGCCAGACAAAAGGGTCTCGCGGAGGTGAAATGATGGAATGGTGGGCGATCCTTCTCATAGTGCTTGCCTGTGTGATCGTGGGCGGTTTTCTGCTGCTCTTTGCGGTCTACTTCTTCAACCTCGACATGAAGCTCATCTCCGTGGTGTATAAGCTGCTCGGCAAACACTACGACAAGATGAAGAGGGACAACAGGCTCTGATGAAACTCTTTGACGACCTCATCGCCGAAACGCAGCGCATCCTCGCGCCCTTTGCCCCGATAAGGCGCGCGGCGTCCGAAATAACGCCGTGGCGGGACGCGGGGGAGAACGAGCTCGTCCTTTCGAAGGAGAGCGCGTTTGAGCTGGGTGCGGGCGGCAGCGGCTGCGGCGCCTGTCTCGTCACCGGAGACCGGTCTTTGGTGGGAGATGGCGGCGTCGACGTCTACGGCAGCGACCTTCCCGACATCCGCGGCGACGCTCCCTATGCGCGCATCGCGCTCGTATATGCCGAGGGCATGGACGAGAGCGACGACGCGGCGTACAAGAGCGTGCAGCGGGTGGATTTCGTGAAATATCACGTCTTCCCGGAAGGGTTCATGCTCCGCATCTCCTCCGAGGGTTCCAAGGAGCAGGTGAGGGTGTCCGAGAGGGCGTTGAAGCAGGGTATAAACTTCGCCGCCGTCGGCGGGCTTTACGCCGCGAAGTATCTCGAAAATCCTGCCGTTAAGGCGGTGAGGATAATCTTTGTGACAGTGCCCGAGGCGGTGAGCGCTCTCAAAAAGGTGGCGGAAGAGGCGAAACGCCGCACCGCCGCGCTCAACAAAATTCTGCAAAGCGTGATGCTCGATTGCAGCGTCTGCGCCCTCAAACCCGTCTGTGACGAGGTGGAGGAGCTCAAAGAGCTCCATTTCGGGAGGAGCGCCGCCGCAAGCGGGCAAGGGGAGAAAAAGTGAAAGACTTAAAGCATCTCATCTACTTTGAAAATCTGCTGCAATCGGCGCACAACGACGCCGTCAAGGCAGCCATCGACAAGGGCGGCATCGCGGTGGGCTACACCTGCTATTTCATGCCCGAAGTGCTCCTCAACGTGGACAACTGCTTCTCGGTGAGGTTGCGCGCGCCCCGCACGGGATCGATGGACATCGCGACCTACTACATGTCCAGCTTCCTCTGCGGGTTCAGCAAGGCGCTGCTCGAGCGCGGCATCGAGGGGGGGTACAACTTCCTCTCCTGCCTCATGGGCTCGGAGACGTGCAGCGAGATGAACCGCACGCTCGAACATTTCGAGATCCTGAAACTCGTGCCCAACGACAAGTTTTTCGTCACCATCATCGACGCGCCTTTCAAGATCACGGAGCACGGGCTCAAACATTATACCAACCAGATCCGCATCAAGGTGCTGGACAGGCTGCACGAGGTCTACGGCGTCGACGTCAGCGACGAGGCACTGAGAAAGGCGGTGGAAGAGCACAACAGGGTGGCTCGCGTCATGCGTGCCATCGGGGAATACCGCAAAGAGGACAACCCCCGCATCACGGGATATGAATATCACGTCCTCTCCGTTGCGTCCTACTGCTGCCCGAAGGCGGAGATCATCGACAAGCTGGAAGAGACCCTCGAGGAGCTGAAGACCCGCGTCCCCGACGAGAAGAAGAAGTACCGCGCCAAGGTCGTGGTGGTGGGCAGCGAGATGGACGACCCCGAGTTCACCAAGCAGATCGAGGAGGCGGGCGCGCTCGTCGTCGCGGACAGATATTGCTTCGGCACCATGCCGGGGCGCGACGTCATCGAGCTCAACGACACCGACGACGTTCTCACACAGATCTGCCTGCATTATCTCAAGACCAGCCAGTGCCCGCGCTTCATGAGCAAGGAGAAGGTGCAGGGCAGACGCGATTTCGTTGCGGGGCTCGTCAGGGACTATCACGCCGAGGGCGTCATCTACGAACAGCTCAAATTCTGCGAGTATTGGGGCTATGAGCGCGCGCTCGCCAGCCACATCATGCAGAGCGACTACGGCATCCCCGCGGTGTCCATAGACAGACAATATACCGCAAGCGGCTCCGGTCAGCTCCGCACCAGGGTGCAGGCGTTCGTCGAGAGCCTCGAGATCAAGCGCATACAGAAAGCGAAAGCCGAAAGGGAGGGCAAGTGATGGCAGGGCTCGGAAAACTTTACCGCGATAAGGACGCGGTGCTCAAACACAGAGAATGGCGTGGTTTCAGAGACACCATGTACGACTTCTACCGTTGGCTCGTCAACTGGAAGGACATCCTGAAATTCGTCTTCCGTCAGCCCGTCTCGGTGGTGAAAGGGCTTTGGCGTTACCGTTGGATGGCGTCCTATCTCACCGTGCCCGCCTTCGTGGACAGGCATTTGCAGGGGCTCAGGGGACCGCAGCTGCGTATGGCGCACCTGCACTTCAACATGATCGTCAAGCACGCCACCGTCATCATAGGGACGAGTTTCCGCGCGGACGAGAAACTGCACGGCAAAAACAAGCTCTCGGACAGGATCGTCTGCATGGACGAGCTCATCCCGATGGAGATCATGGCGGGCTTCCCCAACCTCATCGGCATCCCGGTGCAGACCATGCCCATCTTCCTCTCCTCCATGGTGGACCAGCAGATCGTCCCGCCCTATCTCGACGTGGTGGAGAACTACGGCGTGCCCGCGGACGTCTGTCCGCTGCCCTCGGGTGAGGCGGGCGTCGCCATCTGCGACGACTTCCCCAAGTTCGGCAAATGCTTCATCACCTGCAACATGCCCTGCGACGGGAGCATCATGACCACCTCCTTCCAGGACAGGCGTTTCAACCTGCCGTCGTATTGCCTGAACATCCCTCTCCGCTACACCGAAGAGGAGGTCCAGGAGTACGCCCTCGAGGAGATAAAAGGGTGCATAAAGTTCATCGAAGAGCAGACGGGCGAGAAGTTCGATTGGGACGCCTATTTCGCAGCAATGAAGGTTTACAACCGCGAAACGGAGTATGAACTGCAGAAATGGGAGATAAACAAGACCAAGTACCCTCAGCTCACCGGCGCGAATTTCTGGCTCTATCGTCTCTATTATTTCCACCTCAGCGGCGGCTTCGACAAGCGCTTCGGCAAGGTGGACAAGAAGGTCAACAAGATCATGCTCAAAGCGTATGAGAAAAAGACGCCCGTCTCCAAGGCGATGCGTCACCGCGCCATAGTGTGGTCCTGTCCCGCAAACTACTACACCAACTTCGCCGCGTGGTTGGAGAACTGCTGGGGCATCAACGTCGTCATGGATATGGAGACGATGATCTCCTACCTCATGTTCGATACCACGGACAAGGAGCAGTCCCTGCACGACCTCGCCAAGACCTATCAGCGCGTCACCATGCGCAAGCACACCAAGGGCGGATACCGCAACGTCGTGGACGAGCTGTGGC
Source organism: uncultured Clostridia bacterium (assembly GCA_949283145.1). GTDB lineage: Bacteria > Bacillota > Clostridia > Christensenellales > CAG-917 > Limadaptatus. The sequence continues at coordinate 64,886 of CASDRL010000068.1, forward strand.
GCATAGTCGAGGAGTTCGACGCAGACATGGTCATCATGTACGATCAGATCTCCTGCAAGGGTATGGCGGGCTTGCTCGGCGTCTTCGACGACCAAGCGAGAGAGCGTGACATCAACTTCATCTGGGTGCAGCAGGACCTCATGGACTGCCGCACCATCTCCCGCCGCGACATGCGCGAGCAAGTCAACAAATATATGACCTCCGTGTTGCAGGAAGAGCCCGTCGATCCCACCCTCGTGGACTTCGACGACACTCAAGCCTGGTGACCGTTTCCGCCCGCGGAGCGCACCTTTCCGCGGCGACGGGCGCGGCATTGTGACAAGTTCCGCTTTCGACAATTCGCGGCGGAGTGAACGCCGCATGAACAGACAAGCGGATATCACCGACAGCGCACAAAACCACAAAAGAAAACGACCGGCTCAGCCGGTCGTTTTGATTACAAGGGTGCGTTAAACGGTCTTTCAGTAGCCTTTGGAGCAGTCCACTTCGTTGCCCGTCGGTTTACCGTCCAGCCAGAGCAGTATGCGCTCGGTGATGTCCTCGACATAGCGGGAGTGTCCGTCGATGAGCTGCATCGCCTTGTGCGAGGAGAGCAGGATGTTGTCGAGGTCCTGGAAGGGATGGTCGAAGGGGATGAGCACTTCGCCCGGCTTTCTCGCTTTTTCGCGCCAGGTGTCGATGGCGGCACCCGCCAATCTGCCCTTTGTCAGCGCCTCATAGAGCGCGCCCTCGTCGATGCAGTTGCTCCTGCCCACATTGACGATGAATTTGCCTTTGAGCAGAGAGAATATCCTTTTGCCGAACATCCCGTTAGTGGCGCTCGTCCGCGGAAGGGAGAGGAAGAGGATGTCCGCTTTGCAGCAGAGCTCTTCGAGGGAGGGGACAAGCTCCACTCCGTCCGGGTAGCCCTTGCCGCGGTCTATGGTCAGGGTCGGGATGCCGTTTGCGGCAAGCAGGGCATGAAGTTCTCGCCCGATGTGTCCGAACCCGACCAGTCCCGCTTTCATTGAAAACAGGCTCTGCCAATAGGGGTCTTCGATGTCCCAGTCGCCGCGGCGCATTTTGCGGTCGAACTCAGCTATGCGGCTGACCAGCGCGATCGCGAGCCCGAAGGAATACTCCGCGATGTAGCGCGAGTTCACGTGCGAATTGACGAGCAGTATGCCGCGCTCGCCGAGTTCGCGCACGGGGAAATCGTCCACGCCCGTCTTGTAGGCGAACACGGCTTTGAGACGGTCCGCATCGGCGAGTTTTGCCGCGTCCGTCTTCTTGCCGACAAAGACATCTATGCCTTTGAGGGAGTAGTCATCCAACCCTGCGGTGATGACTTCGGCGCGGGGAGAAAGAGTTTTTACCATGGCGTCGAACGCTTCGTCCATGGTGGATATGCTGAGCAATATACGAGGTTTTGTCACGAGCGGTCTGCCTCCGTGTCATGCGCGGCGGAGTTTCCCTCCGTCACGGGGATATAGTCGATGATCTTTTGCTCCGGGACGGCAAGGACGTCACCGCCCACGGTGTGTTTGAGCGCGAATGCCGCGGCTGCGAAACGCAGGATATCCTCATTTTTCGCTCCCGACAGCATCGCATGCAGGAATCCGCCGTTGAAGGCGTCCCCTCCGCCTATCTTTTCTGATACGGGGAAGGAAAACTCAGGTATGCATGTGCGGCTGCCCTCTCTCACGAGCATGGCGACGCGTACGGAATGCTCCTTTTCGGAGAGCACTTTGCGGTCGCGCAGCACGATGCGTTCCGCAAGAGGGTAGTCCGAAAGCGCGTGCGCTTCGTCTGTCTGCATAAAAGTCTCCAGGTCGCGGCTGCCCGCGAGCAGGATGTTTGCAAGAGACGCCGCCTTTTTAAGTTTCGGGCGCGCTTCGTCGACGCTCCAGAGAGCGGGACGATAGTTGAAGTCGAACGAGACGGGAATGCCCTTTTTCCCCGCTTCTTCCATGAGCCTGAACGCGAGGGCGCACGACGAGGGCGAAAGAGCGAAGGATATGCCGCTCACGTGGAAAAGCGCGGCGCCGCCGAACACCTCGGCACAGTCGAAAGAGTTTTCGTCGAGTTCCGTAAAAGCGGAGTGTTTCCGCGCATAGACGACATTCGCGCCGCGGCTTGCCTTTCCGCTTTCGGTGAAATACATCCCCATGCCGCTCCCGCCGACTTTCACGTGCGAAGTGCCGACGCGCAGTCTGTTGAGATGGTCGAGGGCGGCAGCTCCGAGAGGGTTGTCGGGCAGGGCGGAAAGATATTCGGTCTCATGCCCCAGCGCCGTGAGACACGCCAGCACATTGGACTCGGTGCCGCCGTAGCATGCGGCGAATGCGCGGCTTTCGCGGATGGTGTCCGCGGTGGCGGACAGGCGGAGCAGGATCTCACCGTAGGCGACGATCTTTTTTCTCATCGGTCATTCTCCTTCAGACGCTGCATTCTCCCGTTTATCCTGTCGCGGCAGGCTTCGGCGTAATAGAGACAGGTGAGCAGCGCTTCTCCGCATTCTTTTTTGAGGGGGATGCCCATGGCGCGCCTGAGTTTGTATCCCGCGCCGTCCAGCGCCTCTTTCACGCGGTTCACGCGCGGGTGATAGCGGAATTTCACGCGCATGATCCGTCGGGGATCGAGTTTCGCGCTGTAACCGAAATCCACGGCGATATCCTCCGTCCTGACAAGATACAGCGCGCGGTCGAGTTTGCCTGCGGTGATCGCGGGCAGCAGTTTTTCGTCCGTGCATTCCGAGTCTGCCTGCTGTCTCCGGGCGCACTTTTTCTTGTCTTTTTCGATGATCTTCGCGGCGGTCCGCGCGCGCTCCTGCATTATGTCTTTGAGTTCGCTTGCGGTCTTGTTGAGCAGAACATAGAAGTACATGTTCGGTTTGCCGCCCTCGATGAGGTCGCGCGCAATGCCGAGGAAGTTGTCTTTGAGGTCGAACGCGCCCTTTTCGACGGAGCCGTCCGCGCCTATCCCCGCGATCATAGTTTCGTCGATCCCGTAGTTTTTCAGCAAAGTTTTGAAGATTATCCTGCGGAATGCGTCGTTTGCGGCTTTCGGGGTGTCTTCGAGCGAGCCGCCGTCGGGGAGGAAATCCTTCTGTTTCAGAGCGAGGGAAATGGGCTGGGCGAATTTGTCCTTCCACGTCGTCTTTTTCTTGCCGCGCTTTTCGATGAGCAGATAGCCGTCCGAGGTGAACACCAGCCCGTTGATGCCGATCTGATTGCCCAGTTTGGAGTCGCGGAGAGGGGAGACTTGTTTGCCGAATTCATACACCTCGCGCACGGTTATCGCGTCCGCGATCTTAAAGTCCATGCAACGGTTGGTCACGAGCATATAGAAATATTGCGAGCGCTCGGTGTCGAGCACGAGAGTCTTTCGGTCTTCGTCATAGCCGATGTCTTTGAGACGGACCGTCACGGAATTGTTGATCGCCGAGCCGCTGTGCGCGCCGAGAAGAACGGCTGCATTGTCGCGAATGAAGTCCGGGAGCTCGCGCATGACGTCGGTGTCACGGAAGACGATGTCCGCGTTCCCTTCCACATTGGCGAAGATGTCGACGCCGGAGATGCGGAGACGATCGCGTTCGTAGTAGTCGGCGATGTCGGTCTCGCGCAGCTTGTTTTCCTCGGAATAGGGGTCCGCGACCATGCTGTGCGGGGGGCGGCGCTTATCGGGTACGCAGCCGATGACCATGAGTTCGCCGTTTTCGGAAAAGCGGGTCTTGTCGGGGAGGGCATCGGGCGCCTTGTATCCGCTGTACCGTGAGATGATCTTGTGGTGGTCGTCTTCGAGTTTCAGCGACTCTTCCAGCGTGTCTTTCACGCGGATGAGCACTTTGGCAACGATCAGGGAGATCGCCGCGGCGAGGAAGATGCCGAGGAAATCGGTGCCGGTGACTATCTCCAGGATCTTGTCTTTGACGGTGTCGCCCGAAGCAAACGCCCCGCCCAAAGCAAGAATGGCGACAGAGATCCCGACAAGAACAACGAGCTGCACCCAGAAGTTCTTGATGAATTTATCGAATTTTTTCAGGAACTTTTTCATTCTTTCTCCCCCTTTTGAGTGACAACGGAAGCAGACGGCGCGCCCTGCGCCGCACAACGCAAATATAACATATAGATGAGCTTTTCGTCAAGATAAGGCGCGCGGAGAGCGCGGAAAAGCAGGGGCGCGGGTCAGTGTTGTTCCGATACGTTCGGATGCCGGGAAGTTGCGGGATGTTTTTGGGACACAATGCGTGATAAGATGACATCGAAGACGGGGAAACACCCGCTTCGGAGGGAACACCATGACACTCGTACTCTTTGTCATCGCAGTCATCTACTACTTCTTCAAAGCTCTCCTCGCCGACAAGTGAAAGCCGGCAACATTTGTTTTTTCGCAAATTGCGACCTGACAAAAGCACCGAAAAGAATTGCTCCGGAAAAGTTTTTGTTATTTTTGTAAGGTATAAGCGCCCGAGAACGAGAACAAGTTGAGGATCTCTTTGTTTCGGGAGAGGGCATACTCGTATGCGGCTCTCGTTCCGCTTTTGGGCGGTTCGCAGGTGACGCACCCTTTTGCCGTCGGTTTCAAAGGCGGGTTGTAGGTTTCGTCGTAATAGAAAATGCAGAGGTCCGCCTTGTCGATCATGTGGCGATTGCGTGCGACATAAGCCGCCTTGCCCGCCTCGACGACATTCTCCGGGATGTAAGTGGCGTCGTATGACCCGAGCAGATATTCTTCGTAGTCCTCGCCGATGTGCGGATATTCGGCTCGGACATACACCCGTTTTATGCCTCGCCGTTCCCTTTGTATCTCGGTCACGACTTCAAGGCACAAGCTGTCGAAATCGCTCCTGCTGCCGAACAGAAAAGTGTCGGCGCCCCTGTCGTCGATGAGGGAGAGGATGAGCTCTTTCAGTTGCAGGCGGAAGGCGCTGTCGAACCGCAGGTTTCGGTGCCCGATAAAGGTGACGACCATAACATTCTCCAACGACACAATACCAAAAATTCGACCAAATAGCAAATATGCGACGCATAGCAGCAAAAGAAAAAGATAAAAATTTATACTGCCGTTAGACAAGTAATTCGGTTTAACAGAGGTGGCGGTATGCTTTTGGAAGACGCGGTCGCGCTGCGCATCGAGCAGCTGTGCATAGAGCGCAAGATGACTAAATACGAATTGTCCCGGCGGAGCGGAGTGCCGCAGACGACATTGTCTTCCATCAAGAAGAAGAGGAGCACTTCGGTCAAGCTGAAGACATTGTACGCGATCTGCGAAGGCTTCGAGATGAGTTTCGAGGAGTTCTTTGCCTCCCCGCTGTTTGACCGAAACACCCTGCACGATTGAAAGAGCAGAGCAACAAAACCGTATTCCTGCCCGGCATCGTTGACAACGCACGAGCATTCCACTATAATTGCCGCATACGGAGGCGTATCGAAGCGGTCATAACGAGGCGGTCTTGAAAACCGTTTGGGTGCAAGCCCACGGGGGTTCGAATCCCTCCGCCTCCGCCAAACAGAGTCGCGTTTGAACCCGCGGCTCTGTTATTTTTGTATCAAGGGTGTTGCCGGCATCATAATCGACACCG
>CASDRL010000069.1 GCA_949283145.1 uncultured Clostridia bacterium
GAGATCACTCCGCAGAACCTCATCAACATCCGTCCCGTGACGAGCGCGGTGAAGGAGTTCTTCGGCTCCTCCCAGCTCTCGCAGTTCATGGATCAGCCCAACCCCATCGCGGAGCTCACCCACAAGAGGAAGCTCTCCGCACTCGGCCCCGGCGGTCTCAACCGCGAGAGAGCGAGCTTCGAGGTCCGCGACGTCCACCACTCCCACTACGGTAGACTGTGCCCCATCGAGACCCCCGAAGGTCAGAACATCGGACTCATCTCCTCGCTGTCCACTTACGCGAGGGTGAACGAGTACGGTTTTATGGAGTCTCCCTACCGCAGGATCGACAAGTCCACCGGCGTCGTCACCGACGAAGTGGTGTACATGACCGCGGACGAAGAGGATAAATATGTCGTCGCACAGGCGAACGAAGAACTGGACGAGAACAGCAAATTCGTGCGTGAGCGCGTCACCTGCCGTATAAGGAGCGACATCCGCGAGGTGCCGAGAGAGCAGGTCGACTTCATGGACGTCTCGCCCAAGCAGCTTGTCTCCATCGCGACCGCGCTCATCCCCTTCCTGGAGAACGACGATACCAACCGCGCGCTGATGGGCTCCAACATGCAGCGCCAGGCAGTCCCGCTCCTGAAGCCCGAGGCTCCCATGATCGCCACCGGCGTCGAGCACAGGATCGCCTACGACAGCGGCGCGCTCAAACTCGCGAAGCGCGACGGTTTTGTCAAATATGTGGACTCCGACCGCATCGTGGTCGAGGCTGAGGACGGCACGGAAGACGAATATGTCATGTCCAAGTTCGAACGCAGCAACCAGTCCACCTGCATAAACCAGCATCCCATCGTCGCGAAGGGCGACAAGGTGTATGCCGAGGTCAAGGAGAACGGCAAAGTCATAAGAGAGGCGACCGTGCTTGCGGACGGTCCCGCTACCGATCACGGCGAACTCGCCCTCGGCAGGAACATCCTCGTCGGCTTCATGAGCTGGGAGGGCTACAACTACGAGGACGCCATCCTCATCAGCGAGGAGCTGGTGCGCGACGACGTCTTCACATCCATCCACATCGAGGAGCACGAGATCGAAGCGCGTGACACCAAGCTCGGCGAAGAGCAGATCACCCGCGACATCCCCAACCTCTCCGAGGACGCGCTCAAGAACCTCGACGAGGACGGCATCGTCCGCGTCGGCGCAGAGGTCAGGAGCGGCGACATCCTTGTAGGCAAGGTCACGCCCAAGGGCGAGACGGAGCTCACCCCCGAGGAGAGACTGCTGCGCGCCATCTTCGGCGAGAAGGCGAGAGAAGTGCGCGACACCTCCCTCCGCGTCCCCAACGGCGAGGGCGGCATCGTCGTGGATGTCAAGATCTTCACCCGCAAGAACCGCGACGAACTGAGCCCCGGCGTCAACAAGCTGGTGCGCGTCTACATCGCTCAGAAGAGAAAGATCTCCGTCGGCGACAAGATGGCGGGACGTCACGGCAACAAGGGCGTCATCTCCCGCGTGCTGCCCAAGGAGGATATGCCTTTCCTCGCGGACGGCACCCCCTTGCAGATCGTGCTGAACCCCCTCGGCGTGCCTTCGCGTATGAACATCGGGCAGGTGCTTGAAGTCCACCTCGGACTCGTTGCCAACATGCTGGGATGGAAGGTCGCCACGCCCGTCTTCGACGGCGCCGACGAGCAGGACATCAAGAAGCTCTTTGCGGAGTGCGGCATCGTCAACGAGCAGGGCAAAGTGGACGGCAAGATCCGCCTCTACGACGGCAGGACGGGCGAGCCTTTCGAGAACCCCGTCACCGTCGGATATATGTACATGCTTAAGCTGCATCACCTCGTCGACGACAAGATCCACGCGAGGAGCACCGGTCCCTACAGCCTGGTCACTCAGCAGCCTCTCGGCGGCAAGGCGCAGTTCGGCGGACAGCGTTTCGGCGAGATGGAAGTGTGGGCGCTCGAGGCTTACGGCGCGGCGAACATGCTGCAGGAGATCCTCACCGTCAAGTCCGACGACGTCGTCGGCAGGGTGAAGACCTACGAGTCCATCGTCAAGGGCAACAACATCTCCGAGCCCGGCATCCCCGAGTCCTTCAAGGTGTTGGTCAAGGAATTGCAGGCTCTCGCGCTCGATGTCAAAGTCCTCACCGAAGACCGCGACGAGGTCAAGCTGCGCGACTACTCCGATGAGGAGATGGACTTCGACACCCCCGTCAGCAAGCGTCAGGAAGAGCTCAAGGAAGTGGACCTCCTCGGCGACGGTCTCTTCGAAGGGCTCGGTCACGAGAGCTCCGGCATCGACAACATGTTCGACACCGGTGCGGATGACGACGACGATATTTTCAGCGCGCTCACCGGCGCGGGCACGGGCAGTGCCTTCGACATCTTCGGCGCAAAAGACGACGCCGACGATGAGGAATAAGGAGGATCGGTATGTACGAACTCAGCAATTTCGACGCAATACAGATCGGCATCGCGTCTCCCGAAAAGATCAGGGAATGGTCCTACGGCGAGGTGACGAAGCCCGAGACCATAAACTACCGCACACAGAAACCCGAACGCGACGGTCTCTTCTGCGAGAGGATCTTCGGACCCACCCGCGACTGGGAGTGCCATTGCGGCAGATATAAGAGGATCCGCTACAAGGGCGTCATCTGCGAGAAGTGCGGCGTTGAAGTCACCAAGAGCAAGGTGCGCCGCGAGAGGATGGGTCACATCGAACTCGCGACCCCCGTCTCTCACATCTGGTATTTCCGCGGCGTTCCTTCCAGGATCAGTCTCCTCCTCGACATTTCCCCCAAGGATCTCGAGCAGGTGCTCTATTTCGTGGCGTTCATCGTCCTCGATCCCGGCAAGGTCACGGAGATCAGCAAAAAGCAGGTCATCACGGACAAGGAATACCGCGATCTGCTCGAAAGATATAAGCCCGAGGATTTCCGCGTCGGCATGGGTGCGGAAGCCATCAAGGAACTCCTTATGGAGATCGACCTCGAGCGCGACAGCGAGGAGCTCAAAGAGATCGTCGCCAACAGCACCAGCCAGAAGAGGCTGCGCGCCATCAAGAGGCTGGAGATCGTCGAGGCGTTCCGCATCAGCGGCAACCGTCCCGAGTGGATGATCCTCGACGTGCTGCCCGTGCTGCCCCCCGAACTGCGCCCCATGGTGCAGCTGGATGGCGGCAGGTTCGCCACCTCCGACCTCAACGACCTCTACCGCAGGGTCATCAACCGCAACAATCGTCTGAAAAAGCTCAAAGAGCTGGGCGCTCCGGACATCATCGTCCGCAACGAGAAGCGTATGCTCCAAGAGGCGGTGGACGCCCTCATCGACAACGGCAGAAGGGGCAAGGCGGTCAGCGGTCCCGGCAACCGCGACCTGAAGTCTCTCTCCGGTCTGCTGCGCGGCAAGCAGGGCAGGTTCCGTCAGAACCTCCTGGGCAAACGCGTGGACTATTCCGGACGTTCCGTCATCGTCGTCGGACCCGAACTCAAACTTTATCAGTGCGGTTTGCCCAAAGAAATGGCACTTGAGCTCTTCAAGCCCTTCATCATGAAGAAGCTGGTGGAGCAGAACCTCTGCCACAACATCAAGACCGCAAAGCGTTTCGTGGACACCGGCAAGAACCAGGTGTGGGACATTTTGGAGGAGATCATCAAGGATCATCCCGTGCTCCTGAACCGCGCTCCCACGCTGCACCGTCTGGGCATCCAGGCTTTCGAGCCCGTCCTGGTCGAGGGCAGAGCCATCAAACTGCATCCCCTCGCCTGCGGCGCGTTCAACGCGGACTTCGACGGCGACCAGATGGCGGTGCACGTGCCCCTTTCCATCGAGTCTCAGGTGGAGGCGCGCATCCTGATGCTGTGCACCAACAACATCCTGAAACTCTCCGACGGCAAGCCCATCGTGTCCCCCACGCAGGACATGGTCATCGGCTCTTACTATCTCACCATCATCCGTCCCGGCGACAAGGGCGAAGGCAAGATCTTCAGCTCTTTCGACGAAGCGGTCATGGCTTATCAGGACGGCGACGTCACGCTGCAGTCGCTGGTGTGGATCCGCACCTCTTACAAGGATGAGGACGGCACCGAGCGTACCCGCATGCTGCACACCACCGTCGGCCGCTGCATCTTCAACTCCAATCTCCCGCAGGATCTGCAGTTCGTCAACAGGCGCGATCCGAGAAACGCGGGTCTTCTGGAGCTGGACGGCATCCTCGGCATCAACGCCTGCATGGACGAGAAGCAGTTCGCGGCGCTCGCCGAGACGCTGAAAGGGAAGGCGGTCACCGCGGAAGCGAGGGACAAAGTGCGCGCCATCCTGCGCAACGCGGACCTTGCGGACGCCAAGATCGACGCCATTGCCGCGGCATTCGAGAAGGCGGCGGACGTGGACGTCACGGGCGAAGAGACGCACGAGAAGACTCTGCTCAGGAAAGCCATCCTCAAGATCCTCGGCGAGAAGGCGATGGCGATCGGCAAAAAGCAGCTCTCTCTCATCGTCGACAACTGCTTCAAATATCACGGCGCGACCGAGACAGCTGCCGTGCTGGACAAGATCAAAGCCCTCGGCTATAAATATTCCACCATCGGCGCCATCACCGCGAGTGTGTTCGACATGCACATCCCCGCGGTCAAGAAGGAGATCATCGCCGAGGCGGAAGAGAAGATCAAGCGCGTGGAGAAGAACTTCGCCCGCGGCATCCTCACCGACGAGGAACGTTATCAGACCGTCGTCAAGACCTGGAAGGAAGCCTCCGACCTCGTCGAGAAGGCGCTGGTGGACGGCGCGGAAGACTTCAACCCCATCTGGATGATGGCGAACTCCGGCGCCCGAGGCAACATGGGTCAGATCCGTCAGCTCTCCGGTATGCGCGGACTCATGGCGGACCCCTCCGGCCGCACCATCGAGCTCCCCGTCAGAGCATCCTTCCGTGAAGGTCTGTCCGTTCTGGAATACTTCATTTCCTCTCACGGCGGCAGAAAGGGTCTCGCGGATACCGCTCTTAAGACTGCGGACTCCGGCTACCTCACCAGAAGGCTCGTCGACGTCTCCCACGGCGTCATCGTGCGCGAGAGCGACTGCGGCGACAGCAAGGGCACCGAGATCACCGCGATCCGCGACGGAAAGAGCGAGATCGAGTGTCTCGCGGATCGCATCGCGGGCAGATTCACCATCAATCCCATCGTGCATCCCGTCACGGGCGAGGTCATCGTCGAGGCGGACAGCATGATCACGGACGATCAGGCGAAGGAGATCGAGGCGGCGGGCATCCAGAAGGTGACCATCCGTTCCGTCCTCTCCTGCAAGACCAGGAACGGCGTGTGCGCCAAGTGCTACGGCAAGAACATGGCAAGCGGGCAGCCCGTCAAGCTCGGCGAAGCGGTTGGCATCATCGCGGCGCAGTCCATCGGCGAACCCGGCACCCAGCTCACGATGAGAACGTTCCACTCCGGCGGCGTCGCGACGGGCGACGACATCACCCAGGGTCTCCCCCGCGTCGAGGAGCTCTTTGAGGCGAGAAGACCGAAAGGTCAGGCAGTCATCACCGAGAACTCCGGTGCGGTGGTGGTCAGCGAGGACAGCCGCGAGATCACCGTCACGGGTGCGGACGGCGACGCAAGAAGCTATGCCATCCCCTTCGGCGCCAAGCTCAAGGTGGACACCGGCGACATCGTGGAAGCGGGCGATCCGCTCACCGCGGGCTCCATCTTCCCGCAGGATATGCTCCGCGCCAAGGGCGTCAAGGGAGTGCAGGACTACCTCACCAAGGAAGTGCAGTCCGCCTACCGCCTCTCCGGCGTCGAGATCAACGACAAGCACATCGAGGTCATCGTGCGCCAGATGCTGCGCAAGGTCAAAGTGGAAAATCAGGGCGACACCGAGATGCTCCCCGGCTCCTTTGTGGACATCTTCACCTACGAGGACGAGAACGAGAAGGCGCTCGAGAACGGCGGCGTGCCCGCCAGCGCGAAGCGTACGCTGCTCGGCATAACCAAGGCGGCGCTTTCCACCGAGTCCTTCCTCTCCGCCGCATCCTTCCAGGAGACCGCGCGCGTCCTCACCGAGGCAGCCATCAAGAACAAGATCGACCCGCTCATCGGGCTCAAAGAGAACGTCATCATCGGCAAGCTCATCCCCGCGGGCACGGGTATGAAGATCTACAAGAACATCTCCACCGCTCCCGCAGAGACGGGCAGTGCGGATGACGGCGCAGCCAATGCGATGATCTGATATGGAAAAAGCATCCAAAGAAAAGCGATATTTCACCTCCGAGAGCGTGACGGAAGGGCATCCCGACAAGGTGTGCGACCAGATCGCGGACGCGATCCTGGACGACATCTTCACTGAGGATCCCTCCGCCCGCGTCGCGGTGGAGGTGTGCGCCACCACCGGCATGGTGATGGTGTTCGGCGAGGTGAGCACTTCGCACTATTGCGACATCCCCGGCATCGTGCGCGGGGTGGTCAGGGACATCGGCTATGACGACAGTTCCCTCGGGTTCGATTATAAGACCTGCGCGGTGCTGTCCTCTCTCGACGAGCAGTCCCCCGACATCGCGAGGGGAGTGGACGAGGCGTCCGATTATGTCGGCTGCGACGAGATAGACAAGCTCGGCGCGGGCGATCAGGGCATGATGTTCGGCTGCGCGACGGACGAGACTCCGGAGCTCATGCCTTTGCCCATAATGCTCGCTCACGCGCTCACCAGACGCCTTACGGAAGCGAGGAAGTCCGGCGAGATCCCGTGGCTGCGTCCCGACGGCAAGGCGCAGGTGACGGTGGAGTATGTGGGTGGCGAGCCCGTCAGGGTGGACGTAGTGGTCGTCTCCGCCCAGCACAGCGACGACGTCGACCGCCAGGAGCTTGAGAGCACCATCATTGAAAAGGTGATCAAAAAAGCCATCCCCGCCAAGTGGCTGGACAAGAAGACCAAATTCTACATAAACCCCACGGGCAGGTTCGTCATCGGCGGACCGGCGGGCGACAGCGGCGTGACGGGCAGAAAGATCATCGTGGACACCTACGGCGGCTATTGCCCCCACGGCGGCGGTGCGCTCTCCGGCAAGGATCCCACCAAAGTGGACCGCAGCGGGACGTATATGGCAAGATACGTCTGCAAGAACCTCGTGGCGGCGGGAGTGTGCCGCAGAGTGGAGTTGCAGGTGGCGTACGCCATCGGCAGGGCGCGCCCGGTCTCCGTCTATGTCGACACCTTCGGCACGGGCGTCGTGGATGACGCGACGGTGGCAAAGATCGTCTCGGAAGTGTTCGATCTGCGTCCCAGAGCCATCATCCGCAGGCTCAAACTCAATCGTCCCGTCTACCGCGAGACCGCCAACTACGGGCACTTCGGCAGAGCGGAGTTCAGCTGGGAGAAGACGGACAGGGTGGACGAGATCAAAGCGGCGCTTGCAAAATATACGCTGTAAACGTGATATGCCAAAGAAAAGCAAGGGAAACGCCTTGCTTTTTCTTTCCCGCGCGTACGGCGCGGCCGTATAAATAAGGATGTGTGCGCAGGCACTTTAAGGACAGCCCGCGCGAAACGGAACGGAATGGAGATAAAAGGCGAGATCAGAAATGTCATCTTCCGCAGCGAAGAGACAGGCTACACCGTCCTCGACCTCAAATGCGAGGACGCGACGTTCACCGTCGTCGGCACGATGCCCCCCGTCAGCGAGGGGCAGAATCTGCGCGTGGAAGGAGACTTCAAGACGCGCAGCATGTACGGCAGACAGTTTACGGCGGAAAAGGTGTACGTCAGCTCACCTTCCAGGTTGGACGGCATCGTCAAGTTTCTCGGCAGCGGGCTCATAAAGGGGATGGGTCCCGCCACAGCGCAGGCGGTGGTGGACTATCACGGTGTGAACGCGCTCGAAGCGATGAAATATCCCGTGGAGATCGCCAAGGTTAAGGGCATTTCATTGAAACGCGCGACGGAGTTCTGCCTGGGCTATTCCAAATTGCAGAAGATACAGTCCGCGGTGATGTTCCTGCAACAGCTCGGCATCACCGTCGGCATGTCCCTCAAGATCTACCGCGTCTACGGCGATGCCACGGAGGAGAGGGTGCGCAAAAACCCTTACGCCCTCGTGGACGACGTAGACGGGATAGGCTTCCACACCGCGGACCGCATCGCGGGCGAACTCGGCGTCGCGCGCGACAGCGACTACCGCATCTGCGCTGCCGTCACCTATATCCTGAAAGAGGCGTCATCCAAGAACGGGCACAATTTTTTGCCCGAAAACGAACTTGTTCCTGCTGTAGTGACGCTTTTAAGATCCGAAAGTGACGAAACGGAGCGCAGAGTGCGCGACAACATCGAGGACATGATCATGCTCGGCGACCTCGTCCGATACGACACGGGCGAGTGCGTTGCCGTGCTCACCAAACAGAACTACAACACCGAGCGCAGCATCGCGAAGCGTCTCATCCGCCTGCAGGCGGAAGCCGCCGATTTCAGGGTGGACGCGGGGGACGAGATCGCGCAGTTCGAGCGTGAGGCGGGCATCACTCTGCACCCCAATCAGGCGGATGCCGTGCGCGCCGCGGTGGAGAACGGGCTGCAGATCGTGACGGGCGGTCCCGGCACGGGCAAGACAACCATCGTAAAATGTATCCTGCACGTCTTCAAGAATCTCGGTCAGCGCGTCGCGCTGTGCGCTCCCACGGGGAGAGCGGCGAAGAGGCTCTCGGCGGCGACGGGCGAGGAGGCGAAGACCATACACCGTCTGTTGGATCTCAACTGGAAGGACGGCGGCGGAAGGTTTGCATACAACGCGGACAGAAAACTCCCCCTCGACGTGCTCATCGTGGACGAAGTGAGCATGGTGGACGAATATGTCTTCAATGCGCTGCTGTGCGCGCTCGAACGCGGCAGCAGACTGGTGTTGGTGGGCGACAAGGATCAGCTCGCGTCCGTGGGCGCCGGCAACGTGCTGAGCGATCTCATCAGGTGCGGGAAATTCCCTGTGAGCGAACTCACGCAGATCTACCGTCAGTCCGAGGACAGCAAGATCGTCGTCAACGCCCACCGCATCAACCGCGGCGAGATGCCCGACCTCGACAACCGCAGCAGCGATTTCTTTTTCGAGGAGAAGGAGGACAGCGAAGACATCGCCCGCACCGCGGCGGATCTCGTCACGCGCAGGCTGCCGAAATATCTCTCGGTGCCGCCCATGGAGATCCAGGTGCTGTGCCCGATGAAGAGAGGGCGCGCCGGCACCATAGACCTCAACGCCATGTTGCAGGCGAAACTCAACCCGCCCTCCCGCGAAAAGAAGGAGGCAAGGCAGGGCGACACCCTCTTCCGCGAAGGCGACAAGGTGATGCAGACCCAGAACAATTATCAGCAGGAATGGGTGCAGACATCGGGCGCGGTCGTGGAAGCGGGCACCGGAGTTTTCAACGGAGACATCGGCGTCATCCAACGCATAGATCCGCAAACAATGCAGTTTACCGTGCGTTTTGATGATGATAAAGTGGCTGTTTATCAATATTCCGATGTTGAACAGCTTGCGCTCGCTTATGCCGTCACCATACATAAATCGCAAGGATGCGAGTTCGACGCGGTGGTCATCGCACTGGATGCTAACTATATGCTGCAGACCCGCAACCTGCTTTACACCGCAGTCACACGCGCCAAGAAACTCGTGGTGGTCGTGGGCTCAAAAAAGACGGTGGCGAGGATGATCCGCAACAATGAGACGGCGCGGCGATATTCTCTTCTTCTCAACCTGATCGAAGAGGAATGCAGGGGGGAGATCTTTTGACTGCGCGGGAGAAGGGGAAGATAGCCGCCGGGCTGAAAGCCGCCATAGTTAGGGCGGGCAAGGCCCTCGGCAGGGCTCTTTATCCCGAGGACATCACCTGCGACGTGTGCGGCGCCGAACTTCCCGCCGAGACGCGTTATTCCCTCTGCGCCGCCTGCACGGCGAAACTTCCCCTCATCAAAGGGCATCGGTGTCTGAACTGCGGCGTGCCGATAAACGATGAGGCGGACTATTGTCTCAGGTGTCAGCGCACCGAGAGCGTTTTCAGGCGCAACATCGCACCCTTGCGCTATGACGGCGAGGGAAAACAGCTCGTGCACATGTTCAAATTCGGCGGGAAGAAATATCTTGCGCATCT
Organism: uncultured Clostridia bacterium; assembly: GCA_949283145.1. Taxonomy (GTDB): domain Bacteria; phylum Bacillota; class Clostridia; order Christensenellales; family CAG-917; genus Limadaptatus. The sequence goes on from CASDRL010000069.1 coordinate 10,121, forward strand.
GCTGGGCGCCATGATGGCGGACGAATTCATCTCTTCCGGCGAGGCGGGCGAGATCATCGTTCCCGTCCCGATGAGCGAAAGCGAGGAGAGCAGGCGCGGGTTCAATCAGTCCGCGCTGCTGGCGGCGGACATAGGGGAGAGACTGGGCATACCCGTGCTGCCCGCGCTCGTGAAAGTGAAGGACACTCCGGCGCAGAAAGGGCTGACGGGCAAAGAGAGAGCGGAGAACCTGAGAGGCTGCTTTTCCGCGCGGTTCGCCGATCATATAAGAGGGCGCAGGATCCTGCTCGTGGACGACGTGTTCACGACGGGCTCGACGGCAAACGAATGCGCAAGGACTCTTCTCAAAGCCAAAGTGCGCAGCGTGACGGTGCTCACCGCCGCCGTGACCGTGTCCGAAAACAAAGTCGAGGTCTCCGCGCCGGCGGAGAGAGATTAGCGCGAAATTTATTGCCATTTTAAGGAAATGGCTTTATTATTTAAAATAACGCCTTGCGGCGGCGCGCGCGTATGCGCGTAGAACCACAGCCCGACGGGGTCGGGAAAGGAAGGCAAATGGCTTCTATCTTCAACGAAAACGAAAGAAAAGTGCGCAAGCTGCGCAAACTCGCCGAACAGGCGGACAGACTTTCGGACAAATATGCGGCGATGAAGGACGACGATCTTGCCGCACAGACGGTCGCGTTCAAAGAGAGGCTCGCCGCCGGCGCGACGCTCGACGACATCCTTCCCGAGGCGTTCGCCGTAGTGAGAGAAGCGGCGCAGAGAGTGCTCGGGATGCGTCCTTTCTTCGTGCAGCTCATGGGCGGCATCGCGCTCCATCAGGGCAGGATCGCGGAGATGGGCACAGGCGAAGGCAAGACGCTCGTCGCCACCATGCCCGCCTATCTCAACGCTCTCGCCGGCAAAGGGGTGCACATCGTCACCGTCAACGACTATCTCGCCCAGCGCGACGCGGCGTGGATGGGCAAGGTGCACCGTTTCCTCGGGCTCACCGTCGGGGTCATCGTCCCCGGGATGAAGAACGACGAAAAGAGAGCGGCGTACAATTGCGACATCACCTACTGCACCAACAACGAGCTCGGTTTTGACTTCCTGCGCGACAACATGGTGGTCAGGAAGGAGTTCAAGATGCAGCGCGAGCTCAACTTCGCCATCATCGACGAGGTGGACTCCATCCTCATCGACGAAGCGCGCACGCCGCTCATCATTTCGGGCAAGGGCGGCGATTCCAGCGAGCTTTACAAGACGACGGACGCCTTTGCGCGCACCCTCAGGCAGGACTCGGACTTCACCATAGAGGAAAAGGAGAAGACCGTCATGCTCACGGACGAAGGCGTGGCGAAGGCGGAGAGATATTTCCATGTGGACAACATCACCGACATGGACAATGCCGATCTTTACAGCCACATACAGCGCGCGCTCAAAGCCAACTTCATCATGAAGAAGGACCGGGATTACATCGTCTCGGACGGCGAGGTGCTCATCGTGGACGAGTTCACGGGCAGAGTGCTCGTGGGCAGACGTTACAGCGACGGGCTGCACCAGGCGGTCGAAGCCAAAGAGCACGTCCCCATCAGGAGCGAGAACAAGACCCTTGCCACCATCACGTTCCAGAACTTTTTCAGGATGTACCGCAAGCTCTCGGGCATGACGGGCACGGCAAAGACGGAAGAGGACGAGTTCAAGAGCATCTATTCTCTCGATGTCGTCACCATCCCGCCCAACCTTCCCTCCCGCCGCCGCGACGAGAACGACAGCATCTACACCAAGGACGGCGGCAAGATCCGCGCGCTCATCGCGGACATCGAGGACTGCATCTCCCGCGGTCAGCCCGTGCTTGTGGGCACCGTCAGCGTGGAAAAATCCGAAAAGCTGGAAAAGGCGCTGTGCAACGACCTCAATTCCAAGCGCATCAAGAGCGTGAAAGGGCTTCCCGTTTCGGTCAGAGTGCTCAACGCCAAGCACCACAGAGAGGAGGCGGGCATCATCGCTCAGGCGGGCAGGCTCGGCGCCGTCACCATCGCCACCAACATGGCGGGCCGCGGCACGGACATCATGCTGGGCGGCAACGCGGAATATATGGCGAAGGACGACCTCGAAAGAGCGGGATTCGAGCCAGAGGTCATAGAAATGGCGGCGTCTCCCCATGCGTACGACGAGAGGATGATGAAGTACGCCGAGGAAAAATACAGGGATAAGTATGAGGACTTCAAGGCGCGCTGCACGGACGCGGACGCCATGTACAAGGATCGTTATGCTTTCCATAAGGCCGCGTGCGACAAGGAAAAAGAGCAGGTGCTCGCGGCGGGCGGTCTGCGCGTCATCGGGACGGAACGTCACGAAAGCAGGCGTATAGACAACCAGCTCCGAGGCAGAAGCGGCCGTCAAGGCGACCCCGGCAGCACGAAATTCTACATCTCTCTCGACGACGACGTGGCGCGCATATTCGGCGGCGATAAGATCAAGTCGATCACGGAGACGATGAAGTTCGACGACGACACTCCCATCTCCAATGCATTCATCACCAAGCAGATAGAGCGCGCTCAGCGCATGGTGGAGAACCGCAACTTTTCCGTGAGAAAACAGGTGCTGAGCTACGACGACGTGATGAATGCTCAGCGCGAGCTCATCTATAAGGAGCGCGGCAAGGTGCTCGACGGGCTGGATGTGCACGATCAGGTGCTGGATATGGTGGGCGAGCTCGCGGAGGAGATCATCGGCTACTACGCGGACTACAAGGTGGACTTCAACACCTGGGATTACGAAGCGTTCAACACTTCGCTGGAACAGCGCATGCTGCCGAGAGGGTCGGACGTCATGACCCCGGAGCTTTGCGCCTGCTACGACGTCTACAAGCTCAAAGACGCCGTCATGAAAGTCGCGCTGGCAAGCCTCGAAGAGAAAAAGAAAGAGGCGGAGGCTTTGGGCGTGAACTACGGCGACCTGGAGCGCATGGTGCTCCTGCGCACCGTGGACCGCAAATGGATGGATCACATCGACGCAATGGACGCTCTGCGCCGCGGCATAGGGCTGAGGGGTTACGGTCAGCGCGACCCCGTCATCGCCTATCGTCAAGAGGGGTGGGAGATGTTTGAGGACATGGTCAGCCGCATACACACGGAGACCGCGTCCGTCCTGCTCAAAGCGACTTTGACCAAGCGCGAGCCCGCCCGTGAAAGGCAGCCGCAGCACGGCGGCAAGCGCCCCGTCCCCGCAAAGGCGGCGCCCGTCGTCAGCAGTGGCGCAAAGGTGGGCAGGAACGATCCGTGCCCCTGCGGAAGCGGGAAAAAGTATAAAAACTGCTGCGGCAAAAACGCGTGACAGGGATGGATATATGCTGAATTATCAGGACAAGAAAAACGAACTCAAATCGCTGAAAGCGGAGTTGAACACTGCATATCAGGGGATAAACCCCGGGAAACTGCGCACACGCATTGCGGAACTCGAAGAGATGCAGAACAGCGAAGGTTTCTGGAACGATGTGGAAAACGCGCAGAAAGTGTCCAAGGAACTGAGCCAGCTCCAAAGCAAGATCGAGCGTTTCGAGAAGCTGCTCGCAGAGCTCGACGACGCCATCGAGACGGTGGACATCGTGGAACTGGAAGCGAGCGAAGAGGAGGATAACGCGCTGTTGCAGCGCATAGCGCAGCTTTCGGAAGAGGTGGAACACCTCACTCTTTCCACGCTGCTTTCGGGCAAGTATGACGCACTGAACGCCATCCTCACCCTGCACGCCGGCGCAGGCGGCACCGAGGCGCAGGACTGGTGCGAGATGCTTTACCGTATGTACACGCGCTTTGTGGAACGCGAGGGCTGGACCTGCACGGAGCTGGACAGTCTTGCGGGGGACGAAGCGGGGCTCAAAAGCGTCACCTTCCGCGTGGAAGGGGACAACGCCTACGGCTATCTCAAAGCGGAAAAGGGGGTGCACCGTCTGGTGCGCATCTCTCCCTTCGACAGTCAGGCGCGCAGGCATACGTCCTTTGCCTCTCTCGAGGTCATGCCCGAGATAGTGGACACCTCCGAGATAGAGATCCGCGCCGAAGACCTCAAAGTGGACACCTATCGCTCGAGCGGCGCGGGCGGGCAGCACGTCAACAAGACGGAGTCCGCGGTGCGTATCACGCATATCCCCACGGGCATCATCGTCGCCTGTCAGAACGAGCGCAGTCAGATCCAGAACCGCGAAGTCGCCATGCAGATGCTCCGCAGCAAGCTCATCGAGCGGCGGGAGCGCGAACGCGAAGAGGAAGCGGCAGCCATCTCCGGCAAACTCAAAAAGATAGAGTGGGGCAGTCAGATCCGCAGCTATGTCTTCTGCCCCTACACCATGGTCAAGGATCACCGCACGGGCTACGAGACGGGCAACGTCCAAGCCGTGATGGACGGCGACCTGGAAGGCTTTATAAACGAGTACCTCAAGATGTCAGTGGCAGAATAAAATACCCGTTTAGATAGCGGAAAACACGAGAAAAACTATGAAAATCCTTGCGATAGAATCCAGCTGTGACGAAACCGCCGCCGCCGTCGTCGAAGACGGCAGGCGGGTGTTGTCAAACGTCGTTGCGTCACAGATCGAGATCCATCGCAGGTTCGGCGGAGTCGTCCCCGAGATCGCCAGCCGCAACCATACCCTCGCCATAGACAACGTGGTGGCGCAGGCGCTTGAGGACGCGGGGTGCGGCAGGGAGGACATCGACGCCGTGGCGGTGACTTACGGCGCGGGGCTGCTCGGCGCGCTGCTCGTGGGCGTGAACTATGCCAAGGGGCTGGCGTATGCGTGGAAGAAACCTCTCTATGCGGTGTCGCACGTCAAAGGGCATCTTGCGGCAAATTATATTGACAGCGATCTCGAACCGCCATACCTCTGTCTGCTTGCGAGCGGCGGGCACACCGCGGTGTTGGAAGTCGCGGACTACGAGGACACCCGTCTCATAGGTCAGTCCCGCGACGACGCGGCGGGCGAGGCTTTCGACAAAGTGGCGCGAGTGCTCGGGCTGCCGTATCCGGGAGGGCCGGAGATCCAGAAGCTCGCAAGAGAGGGACGCCCCGTCTACAAGATGCCGCTGCCCGTCTTCAAAGGGAGCGAGGAACTGCGGTTCTCGTACAGCGGACTGAAGACTTTCGTCATCAATCTCGTGCACGGGATGGAGCAGAGGGGGGAGGACATCCCCCGCGCGGACATCGCTTGTTCCTTCCAGGAGTGCGCGGTGGAGCAGCTCTTCCTCGGTGCGGAGCACGCGGCGGAGAGGACGGGCTTGAAGAAGGTCGCGATCGCGGGGGGAGTGAGCGCGAACGAGCGTCTGCGCGCGCGTTTCGACGAATGGGGGAAGGCGAGCGGGACGGAGATCCGTTATCCCAAGCTCAAGTATTGCACGGACAATGCGGCGATGATCGGCGCCGCGGCATACTTCCTCATCCGTTCGGGCGCGGAGAGTGCGGGCTTTGACCTCGACGCCCGGGCGACGGTGGCGCTGTAAGCGTGTACGTGCGTGAAACGCACGAGCGCGAGTAGTGCATGTGTGTGCGCGTGAGATACTACATCTTGTCTTATAAATAAAATATTATTTTTTTTGGCGAAAGCCGCGTCATTTCGTTTGACATCGCCTTGCTAAGTTGGTAATATGATTAGGCTTGC
>CASDRL010000070.1 GCA_949283145.1 uncultured Clostridia bacterium
AGGCGTAATAACGAACAGCTTGATAGTGCGTGCTTGAATGCGATGGGTTCTCATACGGAGACGGAATAACGCACACTCCGAGCGTGACATCCTTAGACAAGACGTTATCTTATACGGAGTGGAGCCGCTCACCAAGCGCTCACAGGGCGTTAGCCCTCTTGAGCGCCGCGGCGACCGGGTGAGTGCCGAGGGCTGGACGGCAGTGCGTCGGCAATGCGCCATCTGATCGCAAAGCGGGCGCATTGCAAGCGGCATAACATGGCGGCGCCGTGAAGGCGCCGTCCTCGGACGCCCTCATGCCCGAGTGCCGAAGGTTTCCCCCAAAATGGTGGGTTCCCTTTCAGGGGGAACGATTTTGGGGGAAACCCGCAGGAAGGGGGCTTAATTTTACTCCTATGTTAGAGGACGGCAGCTCGTTTCAAACACGGGGGAGGAGTCCCGGAGGGGAGGAGGGGGTCTGTCACTCCCATGTCAGGGGACGGTAGCTTGTCAATTTCCCCGAGCACGACGAAACCTTTTCGCGCGCACCCCCGCGAGACGAACAACTTGATCGATCGAGCTTGAAGGCGACGCTCGCGCTTTTCCTTGCATTGGGTTGACTTGCGCTGATATTTAATGTTTAATATATGTTGAACAAATGATGGTCCGTCGCGGGCGGAAGGGGGAGTGCATGGAGGAAGTCAAGTCTTTCGTTTGGGAAAAAAACGGGGTGTCGACCGAAACGAGCGTCCGCTGTGAATTTTTCGGGACGATGACGGTGGGCGAGCAGAGCCAAAAGTCATATTTGGTGCCGAAAATAACTCGCGGAGCGGCATCCGAACTGTTTCAGAATGCGTTTTTCGATGTGCTTAACAAAAGCGAGGTCTCATTTTGCAGCGCGGCTGTAGATAAGGCGAAGAAATGGGATTTCAAGACCGTATATTATCCCATCGTCTCGATGCGGGTGGCAATAAAGGAAGTGAGTTTTGACGCCCCCGTCATGGAGGCGAGCAAGCTCGGCGGACAGCAGCAAGCGGGGCTTGACGATCTGCTCGGCGCACCGCAGCTCGGCACGACGGGGCAGACGGAGCGCAAGACCATGCCTGCGTCGGGGTCGATGGACGGCTATTGCTGCGACCGCCGCATCCTCGGCGATCTCTCTCTTGACGGAGCGGCACAGGCGTTCGGTGCCATCGAAGGCGCGGACGACTCTTTGATGCAGGACATCGTGCACGATTGCATATCGTCGTTGAGCGATTCCCTGATCCGGGATGTCTTGCCCGGCATTCTTCCTTCCAACGCGTCATCGCCTGCGGTCAGCATTTCCTGCGAAATAAGATGGGTGCTGTGGTATCCCGTCTATGAGTTGGAATGCAGATCGAAGATCAGCCATGTGGATGCGATGACGGGGCAGACGGATGTGTCGTATGAGCCGGATCGGCGCCTTGAACGGCAGAGGGAGAGGACGGCGCAAAAACCGCCTGCGACGCCGACGACGTATGACAGGAGACCGTCGTCCTTATATCAAAGCGTCCACGCGGATGACACGAGCGAGGGAAGAAAGAACAACATAAAGACCGCGATCGTGCTCATCGCCGTGGCGGCATTCATGCTTTATGTGCTCGTGTCCGCCATAGTGATGGAGGTGCAGACCTTTATCGCAAGGTCTCCCGGCGTCTATGAGAGCGACACGGACGTCACTTTAGGGCTTGTCGCCATCATCGGCGGGAACATCTTCCTGGTGGTGGTATGGGGGATCTTCTTCTTTCTTCGCGCGGACGACCTGCAATCGAATTTCGGTTTCAAGTCAGTCGCAAAGACCGTCATTTATGCGATCATACTCGTGCTCGCATTCATGCTCTTCGCTTCGTTTTTGGTGGAGGACAACATGGTCAGGATGTTCCGGGGAGTGTTCGTTCCATATCTGACGTAACCCGCGGCACGCGGGGAAGTAGTTCCGTCGCACATAGCAAAACCGCCGCTTTATGCGGCGGTTTTGCTATGCCGGACCGGAATAATAAGAACCGGCCTCGGAGCAATTCTTTTCGGCGCTTTTGCACAGCCGAAACTTGTCAATATGTATACTATTGCCTGCGTTCCGCCCGTGCAAAATCATCCGAAAATCTCTTGCTCTGAGGTGCGAGCAGTTCGGCACCGCCGACCCCGGTTCTTATTATTCCGGTCCGGCATGGTAAAGTGTGTGTTTGGGATGTTGTTGTCGCGGAAGTGTTGCCTGTGTCGTCCGTCGGGTGCGTCGGGCGGGGAGCGCGGGCGGTGTCAGTCGGTCTCGTTGTTGCGGGGAGGAGGGGCGGCTGCGGGCCAGAGGTTGGCGCGCTCCGGGTGGTAGACCGCGCCGAGGATGCGTTCCTTCACAAAGGGGATGTCCTTTCGTATGCTCTTGATGAGCTCTTTCATATACTCGCGTTTGGTGAAGTGGTCGGCGGGGCAGGGGTTTTTGACCACGGGCAGTCCCAGGCGGTTCACCGCGCCCGTGATGTCGCATTCCTCGATGTAGACAAAGGGGCGGATGAGGGTCACGCCGCTCTTGTCCATATACGCCGTCGGGGTAAAGCAGGAGAAGCGTCCTTCATAGAAAAGGGACATCAGCGCCGTCTCCGCCACGTCGTCCGCGTTGTGCCCGAGGGCGAGCTTGCCGCCGCCCAGACGGTTGATCTCGCTGTTCAGCGCGCCTCTGCGGAATTTGGCGCAGAGAGAGCAGGGGTTGGACTCCTTCCGTGCGTCGAAAACTATCTCCGCGATGTCCGTTTTGACGATGTGACGGGGGACGCCGAGTTCCTCGCAAAGCCGCGAGATGGCGTCCGTCTCCGAGATGGGGGTGTCCTTGAAGCCCATGTCCACCGTGATGGCTGCAAGGTCGAACCGCTCCGGCGAGAATTTTCTGTACGCCGCAAGCGCCGCAAGCAGCAGTACGCTGTCCTTGCCGCCCGAAAGCCCGACGAAGATCCTGTCGCCGTCCTTGATCATCCCGTAGTCTCGGATCGCCCGCCGCATGGCGGAGAGTATCTGTTGCATACCGCGATTATACCACTCACGCGCTCTTAATGCAAGGGGCTCTGCCCCTTGACCCGGGCAGGGGCGCCGCCCCTGCACCCCGGCGGGGATGTCATCCCCGCACCCCATGCTTATATAATATTGCGCCGATTGCGGCTGCGCCCGCATCCATCGGCGCACTTTTTATAAACAAGTATGGGAGCGCGAGGGTGTAACACCCTCGCAAGGGGGTGTGGGGGAATAATTCCCCCGCGTTGAAAAAAGGTTGTATTTTGCAAAGAACGGTTGTATAATAGATACAATCACTATTCGGAGGATAACCAAATGCCATTGGTAACTACAACCGAGATGTTCAAGAAGGCTTACGACGGCGGTTACGCCATCGGCGCTTTCAACGTCAACAACATGGAGATCATTCAGGGCATCGTCGAAGCGGCGACGGAAGAGAATGCTCCTCTCATCCTGCAGGTTTCCGCAGGCGCGAGAAAGTACGCCAACACCGTTTATCTCAAGAAGATGGTGGAAGCGGCGGTGGAGACCAGCGGTCTGCCCATTGCGTTGCATCTCGATCACGGCGACAGCTTTGCGCTCTGCAAGGACTGCGTCGACAGCGGTTTCACCTCCGTCATGATCGACGCGAGCGCGCATCCTTTTGCCGAAAACATCAGCATCACCAAGCAGGTCGTCGAGTACGCGCACGATCACGGCGTGGTCGTCGAGGCGGAGCTCGGCAAGCTCGCGGGCGTTGAGGACGATGTCAAAGTGGACGCCAAGGACGCCAGCTACACCGATCCCGATCAGGTGCAGGAGTTTGTGGAGAAGACGGGCGTGGATTCTCTCGCCATCGCCATCGGTACCTCTCACGGCGCGTTCAAGTTCAAGGGTCAGCCCAAGCTGCGTTTCGACATCCTCGAAGAGGTCGGCAAGCGTCTGCCCGGGTTCCCCATCGTTCTGCACGGCGCGAGCAGCGTCCCGCAGGAATACGTGAAGCTCATCAACCAGTACGGCGGCAATATGCCCGGCGCACAGGGCGTCCCCGAGGAGATGCTGAGAAAAGCCGCGACCATGGCGGTGTGCAAGATCAACATCGACTCCGACCTGCGCCTTGCGGTCACCGCGACCATCAGAGAGCACTTCGCGCTCAACCCCTCTCACTTCGACCCCCGTCAGTATCTCGGGCCCGCGAGAGACGCGGTGCGCAAAGTCGTCCGCCACAAGATCGTGGACGTGCTCGGCTGCAACGGCAAGGCGTAAAACTTTCCGCAATCAACAAAAAAGAGCGCGCCACGCGCTCTTTTTTGCCGAAAAGGGGAATGATATAAGCAGGAGGCAATGAGATATGATACATGATGCAAGGCAAAAGACTCTTGCGGACAATTTGGTCAACTATTCCTGCGGCGTGAAGAGCGGCGACAAGGTCTGGATCGACGTCTCGGGCGCGGACGCGGAGTTCACCTCTCTTCTTGTCAAAGCGGTGTATGCGGCGGGCGGGATGCCCTTTGTGTTCACCTCCGAGAGCAAGGTGAAACGCGAGCTTCTGAAGGGCGCGTCCGACGAGATGCTCGCCGTCTGGGCGGAGCGAGACGCCGCTTTCATGGACAAGATGGACTGCTACATCGGCGTGCGCGGCGGCAACAACGGCTATGAGCTCAGCGACGTTCCCGAGGACAGGATGCAGGCTTACGACAAGCTGTATGCCCAGAAGGTGCACCACAACATCCGCGTCAAAAAGACGCGCTGGGTCATCCTGCGCTATCCGACGGAGGGCATGAGCCAGCTCGCGGGGATGAGCACGGAAGCCTTCGAGGACTACTTCTTCGACGTGTGCTGCCTGGACTACCGCAAGATGGATAAAGCGATGGATGCGCTGGTTGAGCTGATGAATAAGACGGATAAAGTCCGCATTGTGGCAAAAGACACCGATCTCAGCTTCTCCATCAAGGGCGTCGGAGCGGTGAAGTGCAGCGGGCATTGCAACATCCCGGACGGCGAGGTCTACACCGCGCCCGTGCGCGACAGCGTGAACGGCACCATCGCCTACAACGTGCCGTCCATCGAGAACGGCTTCAAGTTCGAGAACGTGACGCTCACCTTCAAGGACGGCAAGATCGTCAAGGCGACCGCCAATAACACGGAGAAAGCCAACGCCATCTTCGACACCGACGAGGGCGCGAGATACGTGGGCGAGTTCTCCTTCGGGCTCAACCCCTACATCGACCGCGCGATAGGGGACATCCTCTTTGACGAGAAGATCTCCGGCTCCATCCACTTCACCCCGGGCGCGTGCTATGACGACGCCCCCAACGGCAACGTCAGCGCGGTGCATTGGGATCTTGTGCAAGTCCACACCCCCGCCTACGGCGGCGGCGAGATCTATATGGACGGCGTGCTGGTGAGAAAGGACGGACGCTTCGTCCTCCCCGAACTTGCCGCCCTCAATCCCGAGAACCTGAAATGAACGGTGCCGAGCGGGAATGATACGACAACAAAAAAGCCCTCCGAAGACGGAGGGCTTTTTGATGGGTGACGATTGTCACATTATCTCGTGATATATCTTGGTCAGCTCTTCCTTCCCCCAGATGACGGGCACGGGGTAGAGGGGGTTGGCTTCCTTGGCGGCGCGTTCCACCATGGTGGGGATGTCCTCGTCCTGGATGGTCCACTTGCCCTCGATCTTGGTGGGGATGTCCATGGAGGCGTTCATATCCTTGATCGCCCGGATGAAGGCTTTGGCTTTCGCCTCGTCGCTGTCGCCCTTGATGCCGACGGCGTCCGCGAGCTGAGCGAGTTTCTTATAAGCACTCGCGCCGTACGCATCGAGGACGTGGGGCAGGATGACGGCGTTGGCAAGCCCGTGAGGCACGCCGTAGAAGCCGCCGAGGGAGTGCGCGATGGCGTGGACATAGCCGACATACGCTCTGGTGAACGCCATGCCCGCGAGCAGGGACGCCTTCTGCATCTGGTTGCGCGCTTCCTTGTCCTGACCGTCGTCATAGGCGCGTTTGAGATACTTGAAAACGAGCTGAGTCGCCTCGATGGCATATTTCTTGGTGTTGCTCGTGTTCTCGCCGCCGATGTACGCCTCCACCGCGTGGGTGAGCGCGTCCATACCCGTCGTGGAGGTGATGTGCTTGGGAAGCCCCACCGTGAGCAGGGGGTCCATCACCGCGTAATGGGGGATGAGGACGGGGTCGTTGATGGGGTATTTCTCATGCGTGTCGGGGTTGGATATGACTGCCGCGAGAGTGGCTTCGCTGCCCGTGCCGGAAGTGGTGGGGATGGCGACCAGAGGGGGCAGCTTCCTGAGAACGCGCAGGATGCCTTTCATTTTGGGGATGGGCTTGTTGGGACGTGCAACGCGGGCGCCGATGCCCTTTGCGCAGTCCATGGGGGAGCCGCCGCCGAGAGCGATGATGACATCGCACTTGTTGTCGTTGTAGAGTTTGAGTCCCTCTTCGATGTTGGTGATGGTGGGGTTGGGGACGACCTTGTCATAGACGGTGATGTTCAGACCTTCCGCCTTGAAGCCGTCGATGATGGGCTGAGCCATTCCGAGGCTCATCAGCCCCTGGTCGGTGACGAGCAGCGCGCTCTTCCAGCCCTTCTTTTTGGCAAAGGCGGGAAGCTTTGCGAGGCTGCCTTCGCCGGAGATCTGCTCCGGGACGCGCCAGGGAAGGAAGAACATGGCGACATACATCACCTTTTGGAAACATCTGCAATACAGTTTGTAAAACGCATTCATTGTTTGCCCTCCGGAAAACCGTTTCTTTGTGAACAATATTTTATCATTCCCGCAGGGAATATGCAACTTTTTTTCGCGTTTTTACGCGCGCGCGTGCCATAATTCCCGTGCGGCGGCGGAGCTCGGGCGCCATGCGGCAGGGGAGCGGGTCCCGCGCTCGCGCGCGGCGCGCGTGCGCGTATATAAATTTGTAATTAAAATCGCTTGTGTTTTTTCTGCGAGTTATGTAAAATATAGCAAGTACAAATGAATGGTTCACTTTGTACACCATCGAAATAAACCCTTCGGAGGACTCATAATTATGGCAAAGAATGTTAGAGTTGCGATCAACGGTTTCGGAAGGATCGGCCGCCTGGCTTTCCGTCAGATGTTTGCGGCAAAGGGCTACGAGATCGTCGCCATCAACGACCTCACCGACGCTAAGATGCTTGCTCACCTGCTCAAGTTCGACAGCGCGCAGGGCAGATACGCTCTCGCGGACAAAGTCGAGGCAAAAGACGGCGCCATCGTCGTCGACGGCAAGGAGATCAAGATCTACGCCGAGAAGAACGCGGCGGATCTTCCCTGGAAGGAGATCGGCGTGGACGTCGTCCTCGAGTGCACCGGTTTCTACACCTCCAAGGCGAAGGCTCAGGCTCACATCGACGCAGGCGCGAAGAAGGTCGTCATCTCCGCTCCCGCCGGCAATGACCTGCCCACCATCGTCTACGGCGTCAACGAGAAGACTCTGACCAAAGAGGACACCATCATTTCCGCGGCGTCCTGCACCACCAACTGCCTCGCCCCCATGGCGGCTGCCCTCAACAAGCTCGCCCCCATCGAGAGCGGTATCATGAGCACCATCCACGCCTACACCGGCGACCAGATGGTCCTCGACGGTCCTCATCGCAAGGGTGACCTCCGTCGTGCGCGTGCGGCGGCGATCAACATCGTCCCCAACAGCACCGGCGCGGCGAAGGCGATCGGTCTCGTCATCCCCGAGCTCAACGGCAAACTCATCGGCTCCGCGCAGCGCGTCCCCGTGCCCGCCGGTTCCACCACCATCCTCGTCGCCACCTGCAAAGGCAACGTCACCGTCGAGGCGATCAACGCCGCTATGAAGGCTGCCGCCAACGAGTCCTACGGCTACAATGAGGATCAGATCGTGTCCAGCGACGTCATCGGCATGACCTACGGCTCCCTCTTCGATGCCACCCAGACCATGGTCAAATACATGGCAGACCTCGATTGCACACAGGTCCAGGTCGTCAGCTGGTACGACAACGAGAACAGCTACACCTCGCAGATGGTTCGCACCATCAAATATTTCGCCGAACTGTAAGACCGCGCTATTTCGCGAATAACTGCGTCAGCACCTCCCGCCCGACCGCTTATGTACGAAAGTACACCGCGCGTCCGTTCGGGAGGTGCTTTCTTGTTCTTCATCGAAATATCGCGGTCTTACCCGTTCCTGTTTGAGTACGATGTGTCCATTTTCGAAGATGGTCTAACGAAAACTCCGAGCGTGACGTCGCTTGACACGACGTTATCTCATTTGGAGTGGAGCCGCCCAGCCAAACTTTCACAGGCGGCTTGCCGCCTCTTGAAAGTCGGCGGCGACCGGGTGAGTGCCGAGGGCTGGACGGTAGTGCGTCGGCAATGCGCCATCTGATCGCTCCGCGGGCGCATTGCAAGCGGCATAACATGGCGGCGCCGTGAAGGCGCCGTCCTTGGACGCCCTCATGCCCGAGCGCCGAAGGTGCCCCCTAAAACCGTGGGGCCCCGCATGGGGGGGGGGAATGGTTTTTGGGGGAACCCGCAGGAGGGGGTTAAACAATATTTCAATGTCAGAGGACGGTGACCCGTTTCAAACACGGGGGAGGAAAGCCCGAATGGGGCTCCCCGCAAAATGCGTGCATTTTGTGGGGTCCCCGGGTTGGAGGGGAATTCTAACTCCCCGCGAGACGAACAGTCTATTCGGAGCGTGCTTGAGCACGACGAACAGCTTATTCGAGGTGTGCTTGAATACGACTAAACCCTTACCCAAACACAGGAGATGTCTTGCTTAATTTTTCTTTTTGAGGCGGGTTCAAAACTCCTTTATGCCGAGCAGGATGTCGGGCGTGATGTCGAAAAAGATGCAAAGCCGCCTCGGCGCGGGCGTCACGGTGTTGCCGGAGAGAGCATTCTAGCAATGCACGTCCCTCGCCGCGATCGACCTCAGCAATGTGACATCGATCGGAAGCAACGCATTCAGAGAATGTGCCTCGATCGCGGAGATCGAGCTTGTCAAGGTGACCGAGATCGGATCGTATGCGTTCAACGGTTGCACCTCGCTCAAAAAATTGTATCTCGGCAAGCCGCAAAATATCAAAATGGGTGCATTGCAGAATTGCAGCAGTCTGACGGAGATCCATTTCGCCGGCACAACGGCAGAATGGGCGGCAGTGAAAAAGGGAACAAAGTGGAACGGATCCGCGGTGACCGAAGTGCAATGCTCGGACGGAGATGTCGAGATCTGATGACGATTACTCCCTCGCGCGGTAACGCGCGTTCCGACAGTGACCCCGCCTCGTTGAGGCGGGGTCTTATGTTCCGCCGACCGGATCAGCAAGGCGAATGACACGGCTCGGACGGAAATCAGCGGCGCAGAATCCGATCCGTATTATTCCGGGCAGACATTACAAAAAGCGCGCCGTCGGGCGCGCTTTTCGGTGTGGTTTTTGTGTGATTTTCTGTGTGATTTTGTGCTGCCGCTGTGTTGGATGTTTTCGCGGGTTTTGACGGAAAACGGGGTTCAGCGGTACACTTTGAGGACATTATGCACCACTTTGCAGGGGAGCACCTTGTCGTCGATGACTTCGCCGTCCAGCTCGATCTTGCCGTCGTCCAGCACTTCCACCGTGACTTCCTTTGCGGAGTAGACCTCGGTGTAGTCCTTCTTGACGTGCTTGCCGGTGAGGAAACCGGGGAGCTCGATGGGGATGCGGCTCTTTTTCATCTCGTTGACGATGACGACGGAGAGAAGCCCGTCATCGACTTTCGCGTCGGGGCAGATGGGCATGCCGCCGCCTATGCAGGTGCCGTTGCCCACGCCGATCATGAACACGCTCTTGTCCATGGTCTTGCCGTCGATGGTGAGGCGGAGCTTGTGCCACTTGACGTGTGCGAGGGTGTCGAAGAGGGAAGCGTAATACTTCACTTTGCCGTGGAAGGCTTTCATGTTGGCGTAACGGATGAGGACGTCCACGTCCATGCCCGCGCCCGCGACATTGAGGCATCTGCGGGTGCCGACGTCGATGTAGTCGATGTATCCGACATTGCCTTTGAGGATGAGTTCCACCGCGTCCTTGACCTTCTTGGGGTGCTTGGAGGCGCGGATGAAGTCGTTGCCCGTGCCGCAGGCGACTATGCCGAGGGTGACGTTGTCAAAGTTCACGATGCCGTTCAGCACCTCGTTGAAGGAGCCGTCTCCGCCCATGACGATGAGTTTGGTGTCGGGCTTTGCGGAGAGTTCGCGCGCGAGCACGGTGGCATGACCCGCGTACTCGGTGTTGTGCACTTTATATTCTTCGCCATGCTCGGTGAGGAGCTTTTCCACGGTTTTGAGTGCCTTCAGGCTCTTCCCCTTTCCGCCCTTAGGATTGATGATTATGTCGAACATTGACATATCCTCCGCTTTGTATGGATTTGAAAACATTTTATCCTGTCGGTCGAAAACTGTCAAGCGTATCAATAAACGAGGGTAGCATCTCTCTTCAAGTTTCCGAGGGCGCTATTTGGCGAATAACTGCGTCAAAGCCCTCCCGCCCTGCGAGTTACGTACGCATCAGTACGCGCCTCTTGTGCGGGAGGGTTTTTCCTTGTTCTTCATCCAAATATCGCTCTCGGGCTGCGAACAGCGTGTTTTTCCGGGTGGCGGCGTCGGGCTGCGAGAGGGGATCGCCGGCGTCGGGCGTTGAAAGATTAAACAATTGGGGACGGGGCAAAAATGTCAAAATTTTAAACAATTTTGCCCCGTCCCCAATTGTTTAACGGTGGGGCGGAGTGTTAAGGTTTCGCGACAGAGAAAAACTTCTGTTGATTTTGCGCGCGCGTGGTGTTAATATTATTTTGATATCGTCATCTTGTTTGCGCGCACGCCGCGCACGCGGGTAAGGGGGAAGTATGAAGATCCTGTTCAAGGGAGGCAATGTCATCGACGGCACGGGCGCGCCCGCATTCAAGGGCGACATCCTGGTGGACGGCGAGCGCATAGCGGCGGTCGGAGCGGACATCTCCGTCCCCGCGGACAAGGTGGTGGACTGCACGGGACTCACCGTTGCGCCCGGGTTCATCGACGCGCACTCTCACAACGACTTTTTTTACGACTACGAGGACGCGGAGAAGTATTACGCGCCCTTCCTGAGGCAGGGCATCACCACTCAGGTGACGGGCAACTGCGGTTTCTCTCCCTTCGGAGTGGCGGCGGGGAGCAAGTTCAAGGACAAGGTGGGCGGAGGTCTCTTCCACGCCGTGAAGCCCGGCTCTTTCCGGGAATTCGCGGAGCGCGCCGCGGGAAAACTCTTTGTCAACATGATCCCGCTCGTCGGGCACGGCACGACGAGGATAAGCATCTCCGGTTACGACCCCACGCCCCTCACCGAGGCGCAGATCGCGGAGGAGATGAAGCTGGTGGACGAGGCGATGGAAGGCGGCGCGTTCGGAGGCTCATTCGGCTTTATGTACGAGCCCGGCATCTACTCCAAACACGACGAACTCGTTGCATTCGCAAAGCGCATCGCGAAGTATGACGGCATCCTCACCGTGCATCCGCGCGCGTGCAGTAAGGTGGCGCTCGGCTATCCGCTGCTCTCCAAGCCGCACATCGAGCTCGCCCTCGACGAAGTGGTGGACATCATGAAGGAGAGCGGGGTGCGGACGGAATATTCTCACCTCATCTTCGTGGGCAAGACCTCGTGGAAGAGCTTTGACCCCATGCTCGCCAAGTTACACCGCCTGAACGACGAGGGGTGCCGCATCGCCTACGACAACTATTCTTTCACCTACGGCGCGTCCGTCATCACGGTGGTGCTGCCGCCGTGGTATATGGCGCTCCCGGAGGCGGACCGCAAGAAGCCCTTCAACATGTTCAAGCTCAAGCTGATGACCAACATCACCAAGCTCGCGCTGGGGCTGGACTTCTGCGACTTCACGGTGGCGTATATCTCCGACGACCCCGCCCACAAGAAACATGAGGGCAAGACGGTGTCGGAGTGCGCGAAGGAGGAGGGGCTCTCCGACTTCGACATGTACATCAAGCTCGTCGATCTGAGCCGCGGACAGGGCAGACTCTACCTCGGCAAATACTACAACGATGAGATAATTGACCGTCTCATGACGGACAGCCTCTCGGTGTTCATGACGGACGCATGGGTGGAGGCGGCAGGCACTCAGAACGGTGCGGCGTACCAGGGCTTCCCCTACTTCCTCGTGCGCGCGAGAGAGCACAACATCCCCCTCGAGAGCGTCATAAACAAGATGACGGGCAAGACGGCGGAACGCTTCTCGGTGAAAGAGCGCGGCACGCTTGCGGCGGGCAATTACGCGGACATCACGGTGTTCGACTACGCGGGCGTCAAAGTGGATCCCGCCGTCCCCGACTTCACTCCGCAGGGGATAAAGCACGTCTACGTCAACGGCGTTGCCGCGGTGAAGGACGGGAATTACCTCACGCAGCGCGCGGGCAAGCTGATCCTGAAAAAGTGAGCGTATTGCCCGAAAAGCGGGTTTATCCCGCCGAAATGTCGGATCAAACCTCGAAAGGGAGAGATATATGAAAGAAAAAGTCGCAAAGTTGTTCTCCACGGTGAAAGCCATGTGGGACAAGCCGTTGGAGGGCAGGTTCCTCAATCTCAAAGAGATCCTGTCCTTCGGGATGTATTCGCTGGGCAACAGCTGGATCTACAACACGATCATGCTGGTCATCACCATCACCTACATCCCCTATTTCTACGGCATCGACGCCATCCACGGCTACACCATCTATATAGGCGGTTCGCTCATCAACATGTTCCTCGTCCCCCTCATCGGGCAGGCGATGGAGAAAAAGCGCACCAAGTGGGGCAGATACAAGCCGTACATCCTCTTCAGTCTGCCCTTGCTCGCGCTCTTCACCATGATGTCCATGTGGGCGCCGCAGTATTCTTCCGAGGTGGACCGCGTCATCTATGCATATTGTTCCTGCGTGCCCGTCATCGCCATTTCGACGTTCGCGAACAACATGTATCAGACCATGCCCAACGTCATCACGCCCAACACCCAGGAGAGGGCGGACATCATGACGCCCATCGGGCTCATCGTCGGCTTTGCGCCCACCATCATGAACATCATCGTGGGTCCCATCCGCAGCGCGTTCATGGGGCAGGAATACATCGCGATGCGCATCATCGGCGCCATTGCCGTGGTCATCGGCAGCATCTGCGTGATGTTCATCCTGAAAGTCAAGGAGCGCGTCTACGAGCTTGAGGACAACAACCGCGAGCTCATCGAGGCGCAGCAGGCGGCAGCCGCCGCCGAGAGCGGCGAGGGCGGGATAGCCGGCGAGATCGCCGGAGCCGAGACTTCTCCCGCAGAAGTGAAAACGGCGGAGGCGGAGACCGCGCGCGCGAATACGGAGAAGCTCTCCTTTGCCGAGAGCATGAAGCTCCTCTTCAAAAACAAGCCTCTCTGGATCCTCTTTGCGGCGCTTGTCATAGGCTCCCTCCGCGAGTTCTGGATGCAGTTCCAGCCCCTCGCGATCCAGCTCCGATTTGCCGCCACCACCACGGAAGCGCTCAACATCTCGGGCATCCCCAACACCATCATCGGTTTCGGCGTGACGGTGTCCATGCTCCTGCTCCCGTTCTGTACACGCAAGCTCAACAAGAATTGGATCATCATCATTTTCAGCTGTCTCTCGCTGCTGTCCACCGCGATCCTCGGCTTTGTCGGCTTCGAGAACATCCCGCAGGGTACGACGTCGGCGGTGGTGCTCACCATCCTCTTCTTCCTTGCGCGCGTCAACCCGACCTACCTTCTCATCCCCGTCATGCTCGGCGACCTTGCGGACTATCAGCAATATAAGACGGGCAGACGCCTCGAGGGACACATCCAGAACTTCATCATGGTCATCCCCGTGCTGATGTCCTTCGTCTTCATGCTCTGCGGCTGGGTGTGGCAGCAGGACATCGGCTTCGAGCCTTCCAAATACACCGACATCGAAGTGGTGCCGCAATATCTGCAGGACATCGCCACCGAATGGTTCACTGCGGCATTCCTGCTCTCTGCGGCGAGCATCCTCGGCATGATCATCATCCTCATGTTCTACCCGCTCTCCAAGAAGAAGGTGGAGGAAGTGACTGCGGCACTCCGCGGCGCGTCCGTCAATGCGGATGAGATGGGCGAGGGCGACCTCAACTTCATGGCTGAGATGCGCGGCGAGAGCGACGCTGTCGAGATCGTCGACGGCGAAGGAAACTCCGACGGCGACGGCGCATCCGATGCTGACGGCGGAGCGGACATCCCCGCAAGCGCGCCCGCAAGCGAGGACGAAAGCGGCGGCGGGACTGCGGCTTTGCCGGAAGACAAATAAGAATAAGATAACATCAAAACGCGCCGCCTGCGGGCGGCGCGCGTTTTAGAGGGCGGATGCCGGAGGGCTGCATCCGCGTCACACCGCGCCGAGTGCGCGGGGGAGGTGAAAATGAGATTCGAAGCGAGGGACGGAGCGTTTTACGCGGACGGTAAAAAGACCGTGATATACTCGGGTGCGATGCACTATTTCCGCGTCCTGCCCGAGTATTGGCATGACAGGCTCTCAAAGCTCAAAGCCTGCGGATTCAACACAGTGGAGACCTATATGTGCTGGAATCTCCACGAGCCGAAGAAAGGGCAGTTCGATTTCTCGGGGCGGCTCGACATCCGCCGCTACATCGAGACCGCGCGGGAGCTGGGGCTCTACGTCATCCTGCGCCCCGGCCCTTACATCTGCGCGGAGTGGGACGCGGGCGGGTTCCCCGCTTGGCTGCTCGCGGACGAAAATCTGCGGCTTAGGTGCAACGACCCTGTCTATCTCTCCCATGTGCGCGACTACATCGCGCGGGTGATGCAGGAGGTGGGCGACCTTCAATGCACCGAGGGCGGGCCTATCATCGCCATGCAGGTGGAGAATGAGTATGGCAGCTACGGCAACGACAAGACCTATCTCGCCGCCCTCAAAGGCATCATGGAGGAGTTCGGCGCAAAGGTGCTCCTCTTCACGTCGGACGGCACCTGTCCCTACATGCTCGCGGGCGGCAGCACCCCGGGTGCGCTCGTCACCATCAACTTCGGCAGCAACGTCGCGGGGAGTTTCGCCGCGCTCAAAGAGGTGCAGAAGGACGCCCCCGAGATGTGCACGGAGTTCTGGTGCGGGTGGTTCGACCACTTCGGCGAGAAGCACCACACCAGGGGATACAAGAGCGTGCTGAAAGAGGTGGAAGCCTTCCTCGACCGCGGCGCGAGTTTCAACTTCTACATGTTCCATGGCGGCACCAATTTCGGGTTCACGGCGGGGGCGAACTACGCCAAGCGTTATCAGCCCACCGTCACCAGCTACGACTATTGCGCCCTCCTCAACGAGTACGGCGGCTATACCCCCGCTTATCACGCAGTCAGGGACTTGATGTGGTCGAAACGAGGGGTTGAACCGCCTGTTCTGCCGCCCGAGCCCGAGACGCAGGACATCGGCAAGGTCAGCCTCACCGAGTGTACGGGGCTGTTTGAGAACGAGGATACCGTGGGCGTGAAGCACCGCTCCGCCGTGCCGCTCCCCATGGAAAAGTACGGACAGGATTTCGGGCTCATCCTCTATCGCACCACCCTTCCCGGCGACTACGGCACGGGGTTCGTCTCCGTGCGCGATGTGAGGGATCTCGCCCATGTCTACATCAACGGCGAGCGCAGGCGGACCTTCCGCCGCATCGACGAGGGCGGGCTCATGTTCAAGCTCACGGGCAGGCACGCCTTCCTCGCGCAGGGCATGAAAAAGGGGGACGAGATCGCCGTCCTCGTGGACGCCATGGGCAGAGTCAATTACGGCGAAAAACTCTGCGACCGCAAAGGCATCTCCGCCGTCATGTTCAACAATCAGACCCTCATGGACTTTGACGTCACGTCCTTCCCCCTCGATGACCTCGAGAAACTGGATTGGTCGCGCGGCGCCGCGAAGTTCCCCAAGTTCTTCCGCGGCACCTTCACCGCTCGCAGCAAAGCCGAGTGCTTCGTCCGCTTTGACGGCTTCACCAAAGGCTACATCTGGGTCAACGGTTTCAACCTCGGGCGTTTCTGGAATGTAGGACCCCAGCGCGCCCTCTATCTCCCCGGCGCCCTCCTTCACACCGACCGCCCCAACGAGATCGTCGTCCTTGAACTTGCGAGAGTGGGGGATAATGCCGGTGGTGGTGGCGGCGGTGTTTGTGTCTCCATCGTCTCCACCCCCTCCCTCTGACGGCGCTATTTCGCGAATTGCTGTGTCAAGCGCCTGCGGTCTGAACAGTCACGTACGCATTAGTACGCTCCTGTCCATCCCGCAGGCGCTTTCCTTGCACTTCATCGAAATATCGCCGTCAGACCTTCCGACTTCTTTGGCGCACAACTTTGTCAGCGTCCCTTTTTCGGCTCGTTACGTACGACATAGTACGCGCCTCGCCGAAAAAGGGGTGCTTTCGCGTTCTGCATCCAAATGACGCCGTCAGCGAATAGGGGATTTCCTTGCACTTCATCGAAATATCGCCGTCAGTGGATAGGGGGGGGATTGCATAACTATGGAAAAGGTGGTAAGATGAGTTTGAGGCGGGTCCGCATCCTTCCTGCCGGGCATTGGGGGATCGCCATGAAAACATCAAGGCAGATTTTCAGGTTTATTGCTCTCGGCGTGGCGTTGACATGCTTGTTTGCGTGTGCGGCAGGGGTTCTTGTGGCCTGTAACAATAATAAAGAAGTGACAGCTCCGCGTAAGGTTGAGATAGTGCTTATCAACCCGAATACGGGCGAGCCAATGCGTCGCAAAGAGTATATCGAAAGTCCGCCTGCCGGAACACCGATCGAAGTGAAAATCAAGGATGCGGAAACGGGGGAGTATCTGACAGACGAAGATCTGCCCGGTACGACGCTCGAAAGGAGCTTATCAATATGGATCGAAGGCTATTTGGACTGGGATGATACAAGTCCGGCAAGCATACAAAACTATCGTAATCTTTGGCCGACATACGGTGAAGAAACTCTTTACTACAGAGTTGTTCGGATTAATATTATGTTCGATTGTCGTCCTAAACGTCTTAACAATTCCGAAGAATTTGTGCGCAAATACGAATTGACGAGTATGTCGTTTAAGTTCGAATATGTGTACCCCCCAATCGGAGCGGAACACGGCATTTGCCGCCGCGCAAACCGCATCGGCGAGCGGTAAGGCTCCTGCCCGAGTGGGCAGAAACTCCCGCCGCGAGAATTTGCAATGCCACTTTTAATAAAAAGCGGCGAAAGCCGCCTACGCGGAGCAAAAATCAGAGAGCAACGCGATAGTTTCGGAGCAAAGTGATATCGGGGCCCCCGCGGGAAAAATCTATGATTTTTCGCGTGGGGCAAAAACGTGGAGCGGGGCGAACGTCCGTATTTTTGCGACGCGAAGAGCAGCCGCAGGCGCATACGCAAGCGCCCCACAAATTTTTGCGGGGTGCTGCAAATGACGCCTTGCGCCTGCGATGGTACACCCGGCAGGAGTCGTAAGGACGAAGCGGGGCGAGGACGGAATAGCGGGGCTGAGCGGTGAAAGTGAAAGAAGTGCGTGGGAGTTTGTTGACATGCCGTGGATCAACGGGATGTGGGGCGGGGGAAAATAGCTGCCGCCGCGCAAACCGCGTCAGCGAACGGTAAGACTCCTGCCCGAGTGAGCAGAAACTCCCGCCGCGGAATGCGGCGGGAGTTGTGGTACACCCGGCAGGAGTCGAACCTGTGACCTTCAGAATCGGAATCTGACACTCTATCCAGCTGAGCTACGGGTGCGTGAGTGCGGGAGGACGGAGCGTCCTTGCGCGCGACAATCATTGTAGTGCAAAACGGCGGAAATGTCCAGCGTCTCGACAAATGTTGCGCCGTCGGTCTCTGCCCGAGGCGCGTACTTCGCATTGCCGATCATGCTAGACAAAAAATCCCGAAAGCATCTTGACCGCGCGGCGGAAGAGTGGTATATTAGATGTGCTGACACGGTGTCAGTATAAATTTGATGATCGGATCGCCCGCGTTTTACGCGGCGGGAGCACGGCATTGCGGTGCGCTTCGCGGCGGTGTGGGCGGGAAGGAGAGTATTATGGCAAAGAAAGCGTTGGTGGCATATTTTTCGTGCACGGGGACGACGGAGCGCGCGGCGAAGGCGCTTGCCTCGGCGATCGGCGCTAAGGTTTATAAGATCGAGCCCGCGGAGCCGTACACTGCGGCGGACCTTGATTGGACGGACAAAAAGAGCCGCAGCACGCTGGAGATGAAGGACGAGAATTGCCGTCCCGCCATTGCGGGCAGATGCGCGGACGTGGAGGAGAGCGATGTGATCTTCCTCGGGTTCCCCGTATGGTGGTACACCGCGCCGAGGATCGTGGAGACCTTCCTTGAAAGCTACGATTTTTCCTCCAAGACGGTGGTGCCGTTTGCGACGTCCGGCGGGAGCGGGCTGGGGAGGACTACCGCTGCGATGCGCAAGGTGTGTCCTTCGGCTGAGGTCGCGGAGGGCAGGATGCTGAACGGCAGGCAGGACGAAGCGGCGCTCAGGGCGTGGGCGGAAGGTTTCATTCGGTGAAAGGACTCGGACGGGCGTCGTCCGAACAAGATAATAAAATATAAGGAGAAAAAAATATGCTGGGTGATTTCACTTATTGCAACCCCACCAAACTCTATTTCGGCAAGAACGCGCTGGACGGACTCAAGGGCGAGCTCGGAAAATACGGCAAGAACGTGATGCTGGTCTACGGCGGCGGCTCCATCAAGCGCAACGGCATCTACGACAAGGTGACCGCCATCCTCCGCGAGTGCGGCAAGGAAGTCACCGAGGACGCGGGCGTCATGCCAAACCCCACCGTGGAGAAGCTGAACGAGGGATGCGAACGCGCGCGTGCGTGCAAGGCGGATCTCATCCTCGCCGTGGGCGGCGGCTCTGTGTGCGACTACGCAAAGGCGGTGTCCGTCTCGGCGTATTGCGGCGATGACCCCTGGCAGAAGTATTTCATCCGTTTCGAGGAGCCGACCTGCAAGCTCATCCCCGTGGGGTGCGTGCTGACCATGGTGGGCACGGGCAGCGAGATGAACGGGGGCTCCGTCATCACCAACCACGCGGAGAAGCTCAAGATCGGGCATGTATTCGGCGAGGAAGTGTTCCCCAAATTCTCGGTGCTCGACCCCGAGTTCACCTACACGCTCCCCGAATATCAGATGAAGGCGGGCTTTTATGACATCATGTCCCACATCCTGGAGCAGTATTTCTCGGGCGAGGACGACAACACGTCGGACTACATCGCTGAAGGGCTGCTGCGCTCCCTCATCCACAGCTCACGCATCGCGGTCAAGGACCCCAAAAACTACGAGGCGCGCAGCAACATCATGTGGACGGCGACCTGGGCGCTCAACACCCTCATCGCAAAGGGCAAAGCCACGGACTGGGAAGTGCATATGCTTGGTCAGGCAGTCGGCGCATATACCGACGCCACCCACGGTATGACGCTCGCCGCGGTCTCCATGCCATACTACCGCCTCATCATGCCGTACGGCGTGGACAAATTCGCCCGTTACGCCGTCAACGTCTGGGGCGTGGACGCCGCGGGCAAAAGCAAGGAACAGGTCGCTTCGGAAGGTCTTGACGAGATGGAGAAGTGGATGCGCGAGATAGGGCTCGTGATGAACATCTCCGAGCTCGGCGCCACCCCCGACATGCTGGACGGCTTGGTGAAGGCGACCTTCATCCACGAGAGCGGCTACAAGGTGCTGACCCCCGCGGAAGTGCAGAGCATCTTCGAGCAGAGCATGTAAACACACAGGCATGCGCCTGCGCATGCAAGTTGTACCTCCTAAGCAAAAGCCCCGCAGAAATGCGGGGCTTTTGCTTAGGAGTTGCGGAGCGCGCCCGAGGAGTGTGCAAGATCCGCCGCACGGTTTTGAAACGAAAGCCGCGCTGGATTTCCGCGGGCGGAAAAGCGTGTCAGGGTGTTTTGCACGGCACGCACTCACGCACATACGGCGGAGCGCAGAGCAGGGAGCCGCGGCGCAGGTAAAGTACGGCGAGCGAGACCCCTGCGGCGAGAGTGGAGGAGAGGACGAACGCCCACCACAGCCCTTCGCCGCCGGTTGCGAGCGGCAGCAAAAATGCAAGTGGAAGGAACAGGAGAGGCTGCGCCGCATAGCACAGCAGGGATGGGAGCTTCGCACCCACCGATTGCATGAGCGCGCCCGCGAGCATGCCGACGGGCAGGAAGGGGAGGGAGAGCGCGAGCAGCCGCAGCCCCTTTCCTCCGTAACGCAGGATGCCGTCGTCCGCGGTGAAGATGCGCATGAGCGCGTCCGCGCCGCCGCCCGCGATCAACATGAGGGCCGCGGCGCACCCCGCTGCGAGGAGAGCGGTGAAGCGCACCGAGGCGCGCAGACGGTCGCCTTTCCCCGCGCCGTAGTTGAACCCCGCAACGGGGGAGAGGGCTTGGGCGAGCGCCGTAAATGGCGCGACGGCAAAGGTGACAAGGCGGGACATATAGCCGTATGCGGTGACGGCGCTTTCGCCGTCGTAAATGCTCAAACGGTTGTTTATTATGAAAGAAATGAGTGATAAACTGCCGATTTGTACAAGTGACGGCACGCCTATGTCGACTATGGCGCGCACGGCGGAAAGGGTCGGGCGCGCGCTTTTCAGTTCCATCGAGGAGAAGCGTGCGAACCACAGTACGCTCATGGAGAAGCTGATGAACTGCGCCGCCACCGTGGATGCGGCGGAGCCCGCGACGCCAAGTCCCGCGCCCAGGATCAGCCCTGCGTCGAGCGCGACGTTGACGGAGATGGGGATGACCCAGATGAGCAGGGAATAGAGGCTGCCCCCTTCCGCGCGGATGATGGATGAGAAGCCCGTCGAAAAGACGTTGCCCGCGAGAATGATGACGAAATAGGTTTTTGCGTGTTCGTATAGTTCCCCCGTGGCGCCCATCGCGGAGAGCAGGCGGGGCATGGCGGCAAAGCCTATCGCGGTGATGAGCACCGCCGTGACGTAGAACGCTGCCATCGCGCTCAGTGTGACCGCCGCGGCGCGCTTTTTGTCTCCGCTGCCGAGGGCGCGGGAGACGATGGACGCCGCGCCGCCGCCTATGGTGGTCGCGATCGCGCTTTGCAGGATGACGAAGGGATAGACGGCGGAGACGCCGCCCATTGCCGCGTCTCCCACGCCGCGCCCTACAAAGAGGGCGTCCGTGAGGGAATAGACGGAGTTGAACACCAGCCCCGCAAGCGCGG
Source organism: uncultured Clostridia bacterium (assembly GCA_949283145.1). GTDB lineage: Bacteria > Bacillota > Clostridia > Christensenellales > CAG-917 > Limadaptatus. The sequence goes on from CASDRL010000070.1 coordinate 21,245, forward strand.
TGAGCGCGAAACTCAGCACCTGCCGCCTGACGCTGCCTGAGGCGAGGCGCTCCGATCTTGCCGCCGCGTCTTTCATTTTTTCAGCGCTTTGAAACCCGCGCGGTAGACGAGGGCGGAACTCAGCACATTTCGCCACCACCCGAACATCAGGGGAGTGTAGCGGTAGTGTTTCTCCACCTCTTGCAGCAAGCCCATATACGCCATCATCACGCCCCAGCGGATCTCTTCGCCGCGGGAGAGGGTGACGGGGATGTCGGAGCGCTCGTTGTACGCCTTTGCGCTCAATGTTTTTTTGCGGAAAGGTTTGAAAAATTCCAGGCACACAAAGTCCGCTATGGGGTCTCCCCAGAAGCTGCGCTCGGGGTCTATCCACCAGAATTTTTTGCCCGGCGCGGTCTCCTGCACGATGATGTTGGGCGTCCAGATGTCGTAGTTGACCATGCGGCACTCCGCCTCGTTCAGCGTGTCGGCATAGCGGTCGATGAGGCGGAGGAGTTTTTCGCCCCTGCGGGAGCGCACACCCTTCTTTTCCGCGTCGCGGAGGAGGTCCTCCGTCATGGCGCGGACGGCGTCGTGCCAGGTGGGGTGCAAGCCGCGCTGTATATAGCCGAAGCCCTCGCCCTTCACTTTGTGCATGGACGCCGCCATACGCGCGAGTTCTCCCACGAGCGCCTGCGCTTCCTCCCCCTTTTCGCCGCCCGGGTGCCTGCCCTCTATCATGCTCATCACAAACCAATCGGCGGGGAGCAGCTCCCGCGAGAAGTCCGAGTAGAAGACCTCGGGCACGGGGATGTCGGTGCGCTCGCGCATGAGGGAGTACCAATGCACTTCGGAGCGCATCATGTCCTTTTCATAGAGCTGGACATCGGCGTCCGCCGAGGGCGCGACTTTTAGGGCGTAAGTTCTGCCGCTCTCCGTCGTGACGGCGAGCACGGTGTTGAATTCGCCCGCGCCGAGCGGTTCTGCGGATACGGCTGCGCCCAGCCCTGCTTTTTTCATCATCTCGGACGCGAGTGCGAAAGTGACTTCCGTCTTGCTTCTGCTTTTCATAGTTCCCCCTTTCGCCCGAAGGCGCCGCCGGTGCTCCCGGCACAAGGAAAGTTTAGGATAACGAGCGGGGCAATAATATCAAAAATACGATAAAATTGTCAAAAATACGACATTTTGCGGCAGACGTGCTAGAATGACGGGGGAGGAAAATATGGACAGACTGCCTTATGAGATAGAGGTCGCGCCCGCAGGCGGGGATCCCGTCTTTGCGCAGAGAGAGGCGGGGGTCGCGCACACGCCGTACGAGACGGAGAAGGTGTTTTACTCCTGCATCAAGGCGGGGGACGCGGAGGGCGTGAAGAGGTTTTTCGACGATTATCTTTCGCAAGGGATAGTCGTCGGCAGCATGTCCGCGGATCCGCTCACGCAGATGAAATATTTCGCCGTGTGCTGCATCACGCTCGCCTGCCGTTATGCCATCGCGGGCGGACTGGAGGAGAAGTTCGCGTTCAATTTCAGCGACGAGTGCATACGGCGGGTGGACGGCATGAAAAAGGGGGAGGAGATCATGTCCTTCCTCATGCGCCGCGCCTGCGAACTTGCGGAGCGTGTAGGGGAGAGGGGCGCGGCGGCGGACGTCCCTCCGCCCGTGAAGAAGTGCCTCAACCACATCAGCCGCAATCTGCACGGGAAGATCACGCTGTCCGAACTCGCGGAGCATTGCGGGCTCTCACCCGATCACTTCTCGCGCCTGTTCCGTAAGAGCGTGGGATGCAGCGTGTCGCGCTATGTCATAAGGCGGAAGCTTGAGGCGGCAAAGGGGATGCTCGCGGGTGCGTACACCGTGGGCGAGGTCGCATATCTGCTCGGGTTTTCCTCGGAGAGCCATTTCATCAAGCGCTTTCGGGAAGAGTTCGGCGTGACGCCTGCAAAGTGGCGGCGCGATGCGGAACATTGAGCCCGGGTATCCCGCCGCGCGGAGAGCGGAGCGGCAAAAGAAATTTGTTCTCGTCTTGCTTGCCCTCGGGGCGCGGTTTGGTGTTATAATAGAGCGCGGAGGCGGATATGAGAAGAAAGGACAGAGAGATGTCCCGCGAGTTCGCGCTCGCGGTCATGGACAAATGCGAGTGGACGGTGGTGTCCTTCGTGACGCCTGAGGGCAAGCCCTATGCCGTGCCCGTCAGCGCGGTGAGAGAGGGCGACACGCTCTTTTTCCACACCGCGAAAGAGGGCAGGAAGATAGACTGCATCGCCTGCTCTCCCGCCGTGCACATCGTGTGTGTGGGAGACGTGGAGAGGGCGAAGGACAAGTTCACCACGGGATACGAGTGCGCGATGGCGGACGGCGTGTGCCGCGAGGTCACGGACGACGCGGAGAAGCTGCACGCGCTGCGGCTCATCGCGGAGAAATACACCCCGGAACACCTGCCCGCGTTCGATGACGAAGTGGCGGCAAGCCTCGCCCGCACGGGCGTGTATGCCATCGAGCTCACGGGCATCACGGGCAAGGCAAAGATCCTGAAAAAGTGACGGAACGAGCGTGCTAAGCGTTTCCGCAGCGCGCGCGACAAATGACGAAACACGGTGTTTATCCGCAAAAATTGCGCGATAAACTCGGAGATATGCAATGAAAAGCGACGGAAAGAAGGAACTTGAATTTTTGGTGCGCATCGTCCGCGAGGCGTGGCGCGCCTGCTCCGGGACGGAGCTCAACACCCGCGACAAGGGTGCGTTCGACCTCGTCACGGACATGGACTTTGCAATGGAAAGGTTCATCGACGGAGCCATAAGGGAGAGTTTCCCGGGCGACGTCGTGGTGGGGGAGGAGCTCAACCCCTTGAAGGAGCTGCCCGCGGGCAGAGCGTGGACGGTGGATCCCATCGACGGCACCGTGAACATGGCGCACGGGCTGCCTCTTTTCGGGGTACAGTGCTCGTTCACGGTGGACGGAGTGCCGAGGGCGGCAGTCATCTATCTCCCTCGCTTTGACGAGGTCTACACCGCCGTGCGCGGCGGGGGTGCGAAGCTGAACGGCAGGCGCATTTCCGTCTCCGGACGGGAAGCCCGCGATGCCGTGGTGAGCGTAGGGGACTATTCCCATAAGACGGCGGCGCATGCTTCGGGACAGATCGCGCGCGTCGGATATATCTTCGACCGCGTGTCCAAACTCCGCCATTTCGGGGCGGCGAGCGTGGACTTTGCGTGGTTCGCGAGCGGCAGGACGGACGCTTTCATGATGTACACCCGCAACCTCTGGGACATCGTGCCCGGCTGGCTCATTTCCGAAGAGGCGGGCGGAGTCGTGCTTTCGGTGAACGGGGGAGACTATGTTCTCGGGACGGACGGCATCGTCGTGTGCGCGTCCCAGAGCATCGCGGCGCTTTTCGAAGAGGCGGCTGCCGCGGCAAAGGAGTGACTATGACGGAAAAGATGAGAGCGGAGCTCAGTGACATCGCAAAACGCCTGGGAAATACCCCTGTCATCCCCCTCGGGGACGGCGTCTTCGGCAAGGACGAGGGCAAAAATCCCGCCGGGTCCATAAAGGACAGGGCGGCGTTCTACATCATCCGCGACGCACTCGAGAGCGGCGCTCTACGCGAGGGCGCGCCCGTGGTGGAAGCCACCAGCGGCAACACGGGCATCGGGCTTGCATACATCGGCGGGCTGCTGGGCATCAAGGTCATCCTCACCATGCCCGAGAGCATGAGCGAGGAGAGGCGGAAGATGCTTGCGGACTACGGCGCGGAACTCGTGCTCACCCCCGCCGCGGAAGGCATGGGCGGCGCGGTCGCCGAGGCAAAGCGCATAGTGAAGGAGAGGGGAGGCTTTTTTGCGGATCAGTTCGGCAATCCCTCTTCCGTCACCGCACACTTCGAGACCACCGCACCGGAGATCTTCTCCGCATTGCCTTCCGTGGGAGCCATCGTCGCGGGCGTGGGCAGCGGCGGCACCGCGATGGGCATAAAGAAATACATCACCGCACACGGCTTGGACTGCAAAGTCTTCGCGCTCGAACCCGCGGAAAGTCCCCTCATGAGCGAAGGCTATGCCGCGCCGCATCTCATCCAGGGCATAGGGGCGAACTTCATCCCCGCGCTGGTGGACGTCTCCGCTTTTGACGGCATCCTCACCGTGAGGGGAGAGGACGCGGTGAAAGAGGTCGGCACCCTTTACCGCACCTACGGCATCGAGTGCGGCATCTCCTCCGCGGCAGCGGTGCTCGGCGCACGCGCTCTGCGCGCCACGACGGACGGCGACATCCTCGCCATCCTTCCCGACCGCTCCGACCGCTATCCCGCAGAACTCTACCGTTAACAACATAACAACGAGTTGAATGTGCAAAAACGCGGGATAAACCCGCGTTTTTGTGTGTTATTGCGTTTCGGATGAGTGAGTGTGTCGGGCTCGCATATCGTCAGTCCTTTTCCCTGCCGATGAGATAGTCGACAGTCACGTCGAAGTAATCCGCAAGTCTCCAAAGGCTCTCGATGCTCGGCTCTTTCTTGCCGTTCAGCCAGTTGCAGACTGCGCTTTGGCTTATGCCGATCTTGCGCGCAAGTTCCGACTGCGAGAGCTTTTCTATTTTCATCAGATAGGACAATCTTTCGGCGAGAATGACTTTCATGGTTGACATTTTAGCCCGCGGGCAATATCCTTAGAGATAAGCTATATCCTTGGATATTGCACGTTTAAGAAGGGGAGAGCGAGACAGTGTATATGATGTGCGATCAGCTTGAAAAAATTTTGAGTTATGTCAACGAAAAGGGGAGAGCAAATGCCTACGAGGTCGCGGCGTTGTTTTGTGATGAGCCCGACCTCATAGAATTTGTACGCGCATGGGTCTCGTTGGATATCTTGGCGCAGTCCGATCTGATTGGCATCACCGAAAATCGCTTTGAGTTTTGCGCTTTGTCAAGTAGTATGTAATTCCGGCTCTGAAAAAGAGACGTCGTGCTCGGGGACACTTCGAATGGCTGTTCGTCTCGGGGGTGATGTGTTGGCTCCCCCCTCCTTCCCTTCGGGCTTTCCTCCCCCGTGCTTAAAACAAGCTGCCGTCCTCTGACATGGGAGTGTTGTTAAGCCCCCCTCCTGCGGGTTCCCCCAAAAACCATTCCCCCCTGCGGGGCCCCACGGTTTTAGGGGGCACCTTCGGCGCTCGGGCACGAGGGCGTCCGAGGACGGCGCCTCCGCGGCGCCGCCATGTTATGCCGCTTGCAATGCGCCCGCTACGCGATAGAAAACCCCACCGAAAATACTTTCGGCGGGGACCCCGAATGGCGCATTGCTGACGCACTCCCGTCCAGCCCAACGCGATTGACACTTCGTGTAGCAATCGCTATACCTTCGGTGCGGCACTTCGTAATCTCACCCGGGGCCCCCGCGGGAAAAATCTCTGATTTTTCTCGTGGGGCAAGAGGCGCGGCGCTCAAGAGGGCTCCGCCCTGTGAGCGCTTGGTGAGCGGCTCCACTCCGAATAAGATAACATCGTGTCTAAGGACATCACGCTCATGCTGTTCGTTATTCCGTCTTCCAAAATAGACATCGTGACAAATGGACGGAGAGCCGTACATACCGCGCTTGACTTTGGGGTAGGGCGGGGTATAATTTAATTATCCTTTTGTCGGAGGTCGGTCGTGTCCGAGCGCGTTGTGGTCGGAATGAGCGGCGGGGTGGATTCCGCCGTTGCCGCGAGCCTGCTCAAAGAGCAGGGTTTTGACGTGGTCGGGCTTTATATGTCCAACTGGAAGGACGAGGAGGAGGACGGCGCCTGCACGGGGGAGCGGGATTGGGCGGATGTCGCGAGAGTGTGCGACGCCATCGGCATCCCTTATTATTCCGTAGACTTTTCCGAGGAATATATGGACAGGGTGTTCCGTCTTTTCGTGGAGGAATACCGCAAGGGCAGGACGCCCAACCCGGACGTGCTTTGCAACCGCGAGGTGAAGTTCGGACCTTTCGTGAAATTCGCGCGGGGGATGGGGGCGGATCTCATCGCCACGGGGCACTATTGCGACATCGCGCACGAGGGGGGCAGCAACTTCCTGCTCCGCGCCGCAGACGAGAATAAGGATCAGACCTACTTTCTCAATCAGGTGACGGAGCGCCAGCTCGACGACGTCGTCTTTCCGTTGGGTGGTCTTAATAAATATGACGTGCGCGAGTACGCGCGCGCGCATAAGATACCCGTCGCGGAAAAGAAGGACAGCACGGGTATCTGTTTCATCGGGGAGCGCAAGTTCCGCGAGTTCCTCTCCCGCTACATCCCCATGAAAGAGGGGGACATCGTGACAGCGGACGGCAAGCGGGTGGGAAGGCATCGCGGGGTGTACTACTACACCATCGGACAACGCCGCGGTCTCGGCATCGGCGGCAGCGCGGAGGGCAACGGCGAGAGCTGGTTCGTCCTCGACAAGGACGTGGAGCGCAACCTTCTCATCGTCTCGCAGGGGGAGGACGCCGTCCTCTTCAAGGACGCGCTCATGACGGAGGGGTTCAACTTCATCACCCGACCGGAGGGCGACGACTTCGAGTGCGAGGTGCGCATCCGTCACCGCCAGCCTCTCCAACGCGCGCACGCGTATATATTAAAGGATGGGGTGCGCATTGAGTTTGCGGAAAAGCAGCGCGCCATCGCACCGGGGCAGTACGCGGTGTGTTACCTCGGCAGGGTATGCCTGGGCGGCGGAGTGATCGGACGCGCCTTCGACAAATAATTCGGGAATTACATAACAAAAACCCTGCGCATACCGTGGCTTGATCCGATGCTCGTTTATTCGGAGGCGTTTGAAATTCCGGGACAACGGGGACGGGGCAAAAATGTTCAATGGCGGGCATAGTCGCCCGCCATTGAACATTTACGCACCCAAACCCCATCAAAGATGGGTCCCCTGATGATACCCCACATGAAAAATCAAAGATTTTTCCTGCGGGGGCCCCAATTTGCCCCGTCCCCTTGTGTCCCAATGCGATCCTGTTTCGGGCGTATTTACGAGCAGCTTGACAGAGTGTCCCCGAGCACTACGATTCTTTTTCGAAGACGGAACTACGAACACTCCGAGCGTGACGTTCTTAGACCCGATGTTCACTCATTCGAGGTGTATTTGAGCAAGACGGCTCTCTTTCGAAGATGGAATTACGCGCCGCTCACCCTCGTCGCAATCCGCGCGTATTCGTCGCCGTGCGCCGCTTTGCGGCGGTCGGCTCGCCTGTCGCGCGGTTGCTCCTCTTCGCGTCGTGAAAATGCGGAGACGTTCGCTTCGCTCTTCGTTCCTACGGAACTATCGCGAAGCTCACTCATTTTCACTCCGCGCGAATTAAAGCGGACAAGAGCGCCGCACCGAAGGTATAGCGATTGTTACACGAAGTGTCAATCGCGTCATTCCTCCGCCCGTGCCGGGTTTTCGGCAAGTGCAGTTCTCCGCTTGGTTATGTCGGTGCGATATTAAAACCTTCTGTAGAGATGTGTAGTCAGTCCCGCATGATGCGAGGACTGCACTTGTTCGGACACGGGGGAGGAAAGCCCGAAGGGAAGGAGGGGGAATTCTGACTCCAATGTCAAAGGACGGCAGCATATTTCTTCCTTCCGAAAATTTCTTGAAATTTCCACCTCAAAACGCTTTACAAACCCCGTCGCATTGTTATATCATAGCGGGGCTGCCAAGGGAGAAAACCCCGTAAACAGTACGATTTTGAGCGGATGAGACCACAATATGTGGTGGTGTCCGGAGCCGATTTCGGAACTTGTAAAAAAGTTAGGAAAAAGGACGAAAAATCGTTGACAAGGGTTTGAGCCTGTGGTAGTATGTAAAAGCTGTCACCAAAAAAGGGGCAGCAAGAACCTTGAAAATTGAACATGTTGGAAAAGCGATTTTAATGTGAATTAAATCCAAAAATTCAATGCGTCTAACCTTTGAACGCATAGTCAAGATTGAACTTAAGAGTTTGATCCTGGCTCAGGACGAACGCTGGCGGCATGCTTAACACATGCAAGTCGAACGGACTGATTCCTTCGGGATGAAAGTTAGTGGCGAACGGGTGAGTAATGTATGAGCAACCTGCCCCTGTCAACGGGATAAC
>CASDRL010000071.1 GCA_949283145.1 uncultured Clostridia bacterium
AAGAAAGCGGTGCGCAAGCTTTTCTACCGCGACAGACAGTTCCCCATCATCATCCCCATCATCGTGGAGGACTGACATGCAGCGCAAGCCCGTCGTACTCATCCTCACATCCTCGGACGAGCGCGGAGGCGCGGCGGAAAATTACGCCGCGGCGATCCGTGCCGGCGGCGTGTACAATGTCGTGACCCTGGATGAGAGTAGGTACGGCGCGCGTCCCCTGTTCAAGGGCAAAACCGCGGCAGAGCTCGCATTCCTGCGCGACAAGAGGAAGCTGCTCGCTCTTCCCGTCCCCGTATCGCACGGCAGGGCGCGCAGGCTCTACGGCAGGAACAGGCGCGTGGCGAATGCGCTGAAAAGATACGATCCGGAATATGTGCTCACCGTCACGCCTTACGCGTGCGCGGCGCTTGCGGAAGCCAAAAGGAAGGGCGGCATCGACATCACCTCCGTGAATTCCGTGTGCTCCTTCGTGCTGCCGCAGACCGCAGCCGAACTTTCATCGGACATCTTCCTTGTGGAAAACGCGGACATCAAGGCGGCGCTTGCGGAAAGGGGAGTGCCCCAAAAAAACATCGCCGTCACGGGTCTGCCTTTCGACGCTCCGCACATAACCCCGATAGAGCACGAGGAAGGGAAGCAGGAGCTCGGGCTCCCGCGCACGCCCACCGTTTTCGTCAATGCGGAAGGCGGGTCGGCGGCGGACATCCTCGGGCTGCTCGTCGATCAGGGCGATATCATCAACATCGTGTGCTGCGCCGACGGCGTGAAACATCTCGCGGCGCTCCGCAGACAGGCGGACGGAGCGGAGACGCGCAGCAACGTGGTCATCATCACGCGCAAGGATATGTTCGACGACTATATGTTCATGAGCGATATCATAGTCACCGGCTACGATCCCTCCGTCATCTACAAGTGTTTCAAGGCGGGCAGGCCCGTAATAGCTTTCGGGGGCGGGGGCGACGCGGAAAGGAATCTGGACTATCTGGAACGCGCGGGTCTGGTCATGCGCGCCCGGTCGGACATCGATGTGGTCGCGCTCATCTATAAGTTCATGCAGACGGACACCGCGTCCGAATTTGCGGAAAAGGGGATGAAGAGGACGGAAATGTTCTCCCTCGCAAACACGGCGGGTTATCTCGAAGCGCACTTCGGAGGTTGAAATGGCTCTTGTAAGATCGCTCGGAAAGGCGGCAAAGCGCGCAGGTCTGCGCGTCGGGGACGACCTTGTCTCCCTCGGCGGTTCGCCCGTCGAGGATGTCCTCGACTGCCTCTATTTCGACGGCGAGGAGCGCTTCGACGCGGAGGTGATCCGTGCCGGCAAGCGCCGCACTCTGCACATTAAAAAGAGCGCGGATGAGCCCCTCGACATCGAACTTGACTCGGAGATGCACCCCATGCGCTGCCGCAACAAGTGCGTGTTCTGCTTTGTGGATCAGCTCCCCAAGGGCATGCGAGACAGTCTCTATGTCAAGGACGACGACTACCGTTACAGCTTCATCAGCGGCAGCTATGTCACCCTGACCAATCTTTCGGAGGAAGAGGTGGAGAGGATAATCCGCCTGCACCTCAGCCCCATCTACATTTCGGTGCACGCATTCACGGACGAAGTGAGGGTGCGCCTGGTCACCAATCCCGGCACATCCCGCCTCATCGAGAGGATGCGCCGCCTCGGCGCGAATGGCATAAAGATGCACACCCAGCTCGTCATCGTCCCCGGCATCAACGACGGGGAGGAACTGGAAAAGAGCATCCGCGGTCTGCACGGAGTGGAGGGGGTGGAGACGGTCGCCGTTGTCCCCGTCGGACTCACCGCGCACCGCGAAGGGCTCGCCCCCATCCGCATCGCGACCAAAGAAGAGTCCGCCGCGACCGTCGCCATGGTGGAGAAACTCAATGCCGAGTTCGGCGGATTCTGCTGGTGCTCGGACGAATATTATGTAAAGGCGGGGCTCGCCCCCCGCGAGTACACCTATTACGGCGACTTTGAGCAGATCGAGAACGGAGTGGGGCTGTTCGCGGAGTTCTACGACAACGTGGACTACGAGCTCTCCGTGCTGCCCGAGATGCGTCTTAGCAAGCGCATAGCCCTCATCACGGGGGTGGATTTTGCGCCCTTCCTCCGGGAGAAGATGAAGGAAGTTGACGCGCATATCGGCACTTCAAGCACCGTTTTCGGCATAGTGAACCGCTTTTTCGGCGAAACCATCACCGTTGCCGGGCTGGTGACGGCGGGGGACGTCATCGCGCAGACGGACTGCGCGGGCATGGACGCCGCAGTCATCCCGGACAATATGTTGAAAGAGTTCGGCGACGTATTTTTGGACAACGTGACGCTCGGTGAAGTCGAGCGCGCTCTCGGCGTGCCCGTCATCGTGGTGTCGCACAACGGGTCCGACCTCGTCGGACGCATCGCGGAACATTTCCGCGGGGAGGAGAACGAATGAAACCGCTCATTGCCATAGTGGGACGTCCCAATGTGGGCAAATCCACGCTGTTCAACCGCATTGCGGGGGACAGGATATCCATCGTCGAAGACACTCCCGGCGTCACCCGCGACCGCATTTATGCGGACTCGGAGTGGTGCGGGCACGCCTTCACCCTCATCGACACGGGCGGGCTGGAACTTAAAAGCGAGGACGAGATGTGGTCGCACATCCGCGCGCAGGTGGAGATCGCGGTGGAAGCCGCCGACGCCATCGTCTATGTCGTGGACGGCAAGACGGGGCTCACCCTCGATGACGAAGCCATCGCGGCGTATCTTCGCGGCGCCAAGGTGCCCGTCATCCTCGCCGTCAACAAGATCGACAACAACGAACTGCACGAGGCGTACAGGTTCTATTCTCTCGGTTTCGGCGACCCGCACCCCGTCTCCGCGGCGCAGGGGAAGGGCATAGGCGACCTTCTCGACGCGGTGATAGAGTCCGTGCCCGCCGCTCCCCCCGAAGAGGACGAGGATGTCATCAAGATCGCCATCGTGGGCAAGCCCAACGCGGGCAAGAGCTCCATCGTCAACAGGCTGCTCGGCTATGAGCGCGTCATAGTGAGCAACATCGCGGGCACCACCCGCGACGCCATCGACACCCCGCTCACCGTGGGCGGAGACCGCTATGTCCTCATCGACACCGCGGGCATCCGCCGCAAGAAGAGCGTGGGAGAGGGCTTGGAGAAGTACAGCGTGATCAGGAGCCTTCTCGCCGTGCGCCGCGCGGACGTGGTCGTCGTGGTGGTGGACGCCGCGGAAGGTCTGACGGAGCAAGATGTCAAGATCGCGGGATACGTCCACGAGCAGGGAAAGCCCTCCGTCATCGTGATGAACAAGTGGGACCTTGTCGCAAAGGACACACATACGGTGGAGAAGTACGAAAAGAAACTGCACGAGGACCTGAAATTCATGGACTATTTCAAGTCTGTCTACGTCTCCGCAATGACGGGCAAGCGCGCGGACGGCATACTCCCCGCGTGCAGGAAGGTGCTCGCCGCCTCCCGCCGCAGGATAGCCACGGGGCTGCTCAACGAGGTGCTCGCAGACGCCACCAGGATCAGCGAGCCGCCCTCCAAACTCGGCAAACGTCTCAAATTGCTCTACATCACCGAGGTGTCCGTCGCGCCGCCCACATTCGTGCTGAAGGTCAACGACCCCGACCTTATGCATTTCAGCTACAAGCGCTACATCGAGAATGCGCTCCGCCGCAGTTTCGATTTCGCGGGCACGCCCATCCGCATCCTGGTTAGGGGCGGCAGCGAGGACGGCTGAAAAATCCCGCTTGCGCTCGGGCGGGTTTTGTGATAGGATAATTGAAAACCGCGCGCGGCGCTATGCACCGCTCGCGCGGCGACAGGAGGATTATGGATTATAAGTCTTTTTCCGTCAAGGAACTCGAAGCCCTGCTCCACGACGAGCAGAAGCGCTTCAAAAAGCTGATCAAAGAGGGCAGAAATGTGGACATGACGCGCGGCAGACCGTCCAAGGAACAGCTGGAGATCGCCATGCCCATGCTCAGGAATGCGGGGAGTTACAACTATTCGACCGAAGCCGCGGACGCGCGCAATTACGGCGACCTCGGCGGCACCAAGGCGTGCAAGGCGCTCTTTGCGGAGCTCTTCGGAGTGAAGAACGAGGAAGTCTTCGTCGGCGACGGCAGCAGCCTCGACCTCATGTACACCCTCGTCCATTTCGCAAAGCAGTTCGGTGTCTTGGGCGGCACCCCCTGGAACAACCTAAAAAAGGTGAAGTTCGTCTGTCCCGCCCCCGGCTATGACCGTCACTTCTCCATCTGCCAGCAGTTTGGCATCGAGATGATCACCGTCCGCATGAAAGAGGACGGCCCCGATATGGACGTCATCGAAGCGCTCGTGAGAGAGGACGATTCCATCAAGGGCATCTGGTGCGTGCCGAAATATTCCAACCCCACCGGCATCACATTCTCGGACAGCGTGGTGGAAAGGCTCGCCACCATGAAGACCGCGGCAAGCGATTTCCGCATCTTCTGGGACAACGCCTATATGGTGCACAGCCTCTACGACGAGGACGACAAGCTCAAAAACATCTTCGATGTCGCGCGCAAGGCGGGCACGATGGATCGCATCTATTCCTTCGCGTCCACGTCCAAGATCACCTTTGCGGGCAGCGGCATCTCCGCCATCGCCGCGTCCGAGGCGAACATCAAGGACATCGCCGCAAAGATGTTCTTCAAGTGTATCAACGCCAACAAGGTCAACCAGGTCATGCACGTCAACTTCCTGAAAAACGCCGACGGCGTGAGGGAAGTCATGAAGAAGCACGCCGCGCTCCTGCGTCCCAAGTTCGAGCTGTTTGACCGCAAGTTCACCGAGGCGTTCGACGGCGATCAGTTCGTCAAATGGTCCAAGCCGCGCGGAGGCTATTTCATCTCCGTGGACGTCAAGTCCTGCGCCAAGCGCATAGTGGAGCTCGCCGCCACCGCAGGGGTCAAGTTCACCGCCGCAGGCGCCACCTTCCCTTACAAGCTCGACGATATGGACAGCAACATCCGCGTCGCCCCCTCCGTCCCCTCTCTCGAAGAGATGGAGTTTGCGGTGGACGTCATGATCTCCGCCATACGCCAGGCGCGCATGGAGCTCGTCCTCTCCAAGTCCTAGCGGACGGCTAACTTTCGGTCACGTTCCTACATAAGTGTATGTGACTGAGCGCAGGGCTGACTTTCGGTCACGTTCCTACATAAGTGTACGTGACGGACGGTGGCTGAGCGCAGGGCAGGCTTCGTGCACAAACATCATAAAACATCGCGCCGGGACACCCGGCGGCAGCAAAACAGCGGGCGTTTGCCCGCTGTTTTTGTGTGTCGTGTGCCGTCGCTCTCCCGCTCACGGGCAGGAAGTCGTCCGTCGGGGAGTTAAGCACGCTCTTGATAGAACATCGTTGCCCAAAGCATGCGTGTTCGTGCTCGGTTTGTCATAATCCGCGCCGAGGGGTCATACATTTCAGTAAACCGAAACGGAGGAGTTTATGGACAAATTCGACCTTTATCGCGACATAGCCACACGCACGGGAGGGGACGTCTATGTCGGCGTCGTCGGTCCCGTCCGCACGGGCAAATCCACCCTCATCAAGCAGTTTATGGAGAAGCTCGTCGTCAGCGGCATAGAGAATAAGGACGTGCGCGCCCGCGCCGTGGATGAGATCCCGCAGTCCGCGGACGGCAGGACGATCATGACCACTCAGCCGAAGTTCGTCCCCGCAGATGCCGTGAGGGTGACTTTCGGAGAGAATCTTTCCGTCAATATGCGGCTCATCGACTGTGTGGGCTATATGGTGGACGGCGCGCTCGGCGGCGCGGAAGACGGCAAAGAACGCATGGTCTCCACGCCGTGGTCTGAAGAGGAGATGCCTTTTTCCGAGGCGGCGGCGATGGGCACGGACAAGGTCATCAGGGAACACAGCACGGTGGCTATCGCCGTCACTACGGACGGCTCTTTCACCGATATCCCGCGCTCTGCCTATGAGCCCGCCGAAGAGCGCGTCATCGAGGAGCTGAAAGCGACGGGCAAGCCCTTTGCCATCGTGCTCAATACTGCCGATCCCGCCGCCGAAAGCGCGCATGAACTCAAACTCGCCATCGAAGAGAAATACGGCGCGCCCGTATCGGTCGTCAATGCCGTCAATATGAACGAGAGCGACATCTCCGGGATCATGGAGAACATACTTCTCGAGTTTTCCGTGCGGCTCATCGACTTCTCTCTGCCGCATTGGGTGCAGGCGCTCCCGCCCGACGACGAAGTGGTGAAAGAGATCGTTTCCGCCGTGCGCGAATTGGGCGATCGCATTGACAAGATGAAAGATTATGCCGCGGCGGACGGATATTTCGAGAATAAGGAATTCTGGAAAGCGCCCGCTTCGGTGGAGCTCGACGCGGGGAAGGGCATAGTGCACATCGCCGTAGAGCCCAAAGACGACGTCTTTTTCCGAGTGGCGAGCAGAGAATGCGACGAGGATATCACGGACGACTTCGCTCTCCTCAAACATCTCCGCAAGCTCGCTTATGCGAGAAAGCGGACGGAAAAGCTCCTCGACGCGGTGGATCAGGTGGAGGCGACGGGCTACGGCATCGTGCTCCCCACCATGGAAGAGATGGTGCTCGAGGAGCCGGAGATCATCCGTCAGGGGCAGCAATACGGCGTGAGACTGAAAGCCAGCGCACCCTCCCTCCACATCATGAAAGTGGACGTCGAGACGGAGGTGAGACCCATCGTCGGCAGCGAGCAGCAGAGTTCCGAACTCGTGGACGCCATGCTCGGCGACTTCGAGAGCGACAAGCAAGCCATATGGGACACCAACATCTTCGGGCGCTCCCTCTCCTCCCTCGTCGCGGACGGCATCAACAACAAGCTGATGAGCGTCCCCGCAGAAGCGGAGCAGAAGCTGAGAAAGACCCTCGGGCGCATCGTCAACGAAGGGAAGGGCGGCGTCATCTGCATCCTGCTGTGAACCGCCGGAGCGCAGTCACACTCGTCTGCAATTGTCTGAAACGACACTTTATTGTGGCGAAATGCAAAATTAAACTGTGATATTGCAAAAACCGAAGGAACCGTAAAGAAACGCGGAGAGCATCGCTCTCCGCGTTTCGCCTGTCCGAGAGTTTTCGGGATGATGTTGCGCGAAGGCAATGCAGGCAATAGTTTACATATTGGCAAGGTGCATTCGCGCAAGAGCGCACGAAAGATCCGTCCGAGGGTGCATCCGAGACGCTTTCGCCGGCATCTTTAATTCTTGAAGCTATGGATGGGGGCGGGGATGCGTCCGCCGCGCGCGATGAAGGCGTCGGCGTTCTCTTTGCCTACGGGCATGATGGGGGCGTGTCCGAGCAGTCCGCCGAACTCCACTTCGCCTTCCTCTTTGCCGGGGGCGGGGATGACCCTCACCGCCGTGGTCTTGTTGTTGATGACGCCGATCGCCGCTTCGTCCGCGATGATGGCGGAGATGGTGGACGCGCTCGTGCTGCCGGGGACGGCGATCATGTCCAGCCCCACGCTGCACACCGAGGTCATCGCTTCCAGCTTGTCGAGGGTGAGGGCGCCGCGTTTCACCGCCTCTATCATGCCGGTGTCCTCGCTCACGGGGATGAACGCGCCGGAGAGCCCGCCCACATGCGAGCTCGCCATGGTGCCGCCCTTTTTCACCGCGTCGTTGAGCATGGCAAGGCACGCCGTGGTGCCGTGCGCACCCACAGCGGAAAGCCCCATCTCTTCCAGCACTTCGCCCACGCTGTCGTTGCGGATGGGGGTGGGCGCGAGGGAAAGATCCACGATGCCGAAGGACGCGCCGAGCGCTCGCGCCGCCTCTCTTCCCACCAGCTCGCCCATGCGGGTGATCTTGAACGAGGTGTTCTTGATGGTCTCGGAGAGGACGTCGCAGCTCTCGCCGCGGATGCGTTCCAGCGCCGCTTTGACGACGCCAGGTCCAGAGATGCCCACATTCACCACGCAGTCGCCCTCGCTCACGCCGTTGAAGGAGCCCGCCATGAAGGGGTTGTCCTCCACGGCGTTGGCAAACACCACGAGTTTAGCACATCCCAGCCCGTCGCTTGCGGCGGTGAGCTCCGCAGTGCGCTTGACCACTTCGCCCATGAGCCGCACCGCGTCCATGTTGATGCCCGCGCGGGTGGAGCCCACGTTCACGCTCGCGCACACGCGCTCCGTCGAGGCGAGCACCTCCGGGATGGTGAGGATGAACTCCTTTTCCTCCTCCGTCATCGCCTTTTGGACAAGGGCGGTGTAGCCGCCGATGAAGTCCACGCCCACGGTCTTCGCCGCGTCGTCCATCGCGAGTGCGATCTCCTTATACCCACCGCTCGCCGCGCCGATGAGGCTCGCGGGCGAGACGGACAGCCGCTTGTTGACGATGGGGATGCCGTACTTGGACTGGATGTCTTCCACCACCTCTTTCAGCCTGCCCGCGCGCGAGAGCAGCTTGCTCCGCACTTTGTCGGCAGTCCGCGCCGCGCTTTCCGAGATGCAGTCAAAGAGGCTCAGATGCATCGTCACCGTGCGGATGTCGAGGTGCTGATCCTTGATCATTGATATGGTTTGGATGATTTCCTGTTGGTTGAGCATAACTTCTCCGTCAGATCCTGTGCATGGAGTTGAAGATGTCCTCGTGCTGGACGCGGATCTCCACGCCGAGTTCCTTCGCCACGGAGGCGAGCGCCTCGTTCACCGCGCCGACGGCGAGACCGTCCGCGAGAGTGATGAGCATGATCATCGTGAAATATGAGCCGTGCATGACGGTCTGAGAGATGTCCTCGACATTGCAGCCGAGCTCGAAAAGTTTGCCCGTGACCTTGGCGATGATGCCGGTGCGGTCCTTGCCTATGACGGATACGATGGCTTTCATTGAGCCCTCCGATGAAAAGTTTTCCGAATGATTATATCACACCCCCCCGCGCAAGGGCAAGAAAAAGGACGGCGGTCGCCGTCCTTTTGCGTGCTTTCTTTCGCTCGTCTCCGCGCGTCGGGGGAGCGGGGGAGTGCGGTCACTCCTGCCTGCTCGGCAGACACTCGATGAGGGTGAGAGTGCCCGAGACGGTGAACTTCCCGCGAGCGGCGTGGGGCATGAACCAATAGTCTCCCTTCTTCAGCTCGCGATCGTATCCCTCTCCCGCGATCTTCCCCCCGCCGTCCACGACGGCAAAGACGGAGGGGCCGCTCGTGGGGACGAAAGAGCCGCCCGTGAGGGTGTATCTCTTCTCCCCGAAGCAGGGGGTGTCGTCATAGCCGATGAGCTCTTCCACTTTGAGCGTTTTGTCCGAACTCAGGGTTTTCGGCGCTATTTTGCACTTCTCAACCGCCGATACGCCGAATTTGTCGAAGTCAAACACGCTCATCGCGAGGTCGCGCGGGAGCCCGAGATATTTCTCCTGTTCCGTCACGCGGGACTCACCGCACCAGTTCTCGATCTGGATGGTGAAGTCCGTCGGCTCCTGCACTTCGAGGATGGTGCAGCCCGCCCCTATCGCGTGGATGAGACCCGCGCGGATGAGATAGACGTCGCCGGGCTCCACCTTGACGGGGTTGATGAGCTCGGTGAGGACGTCGCGCTCTTCAAGGCTGCGGTCGGCATACGCTTTCAGAGTGTCGAGGTCGATCTTGTCCTTAAAGCCGAAGTAAAGACAGGCGTCCTCGCTGCGCTTTGCCAGCACCAGCCACGCCTCCGTCTTGCCGTAAGGGCTCGCGAAGTGCTTTTCGGAGAAGGCGGGGGTGGGGTGCACCTGCACGGGGAGGCGGATGGCGCTGTCCAGATATTTGACCAGGCAGTCATATCTCAGCCCGCCCAGCATCTCGTCGGGGCGCAGGATGAGCAGATCGTCGAGGAAGATGTCCGTCCCTTCCACCACCGAGACGCCGTCCCGTTCGCCGAAATAGACGGGATTGATGGCTTTCACCTTGCTCGCCAGCCACTCTTCGGGGAAGGAGTTGTCCCCCGTGGGGTCGCCCATGAGGGTGCGGAACCCCTCTCCGCCGATGTAGTTGCGGAAGACGCGGTTGCGCTCGAAGAATACGGGCGCGTTCACGATGCGGTCAAGCGCCGCGGTGTCTGTTGCGGTGATCTTTTGTTTGGTCATTTGAGAGCCTCCACTTCTTTTTTGGTGGGCATGGAGGGTGCGCCGCCCTTTTTGGATATGACGCACGCGCACGCGCGGGCGGCGAACTTTGCCGCGTTCTCGATGCCTTCGAGGGTGAGCGTCGCGCTGCCGTCCAGGATGTGCGCGATGATGCTGCCGATATAGCAGTCTCCCGCTCCCGTGGTGTCCACCACCTTCGCGGGGACTGCGGGCAGTTCGATGCCCGAGAGCGCGCGGTCATACACCGCCGACCCGTTCGCACCCCTTGTGACAAAAACGAGCTTCGCCTCCGCCGCACGACCGAACAGGCACTTTACACCCTCTTTTTCATCGGATGAACTCGTGATGAAGACAAGTTCCTCATCCGTCACTTTCACGATGTCGGCATAGGGAAGGAACTCGTCTATCGCCTCCTTCAGCGCCTCTTCGCTCTTCCAAAGGTTGAGGCGCACGTTGACGTCAAAGCTCACCACCGCTCCGTTTTTCCGCGCACATTTCGCCGCCTTTTCGATGGCGTTGCGCGTGGGGGAGGGGGGAAGAGAGATGGAGCAGAAGTGCAGCACGTCGCCGCGCTCGAAGACGCTCTCGTCCACTTCGTCGGGGGAGAGGTTCGCGTCTGCGGGCACGTCGCGGTAGAAGAAGAAGTCGCGGTCGCCGTCGGGGTGCAGATCCACGAATGCGAGACCCGTCTTGCACCTGCCGTCCGTGACGATGAGCGAGGTGTCGATGCCGAGGGCTTCCGTCTCCGCTTTCAGCCGCCTGCCGAAAGCGTCGTCCGCCAGCTTGCCGAAAAAGCAAGCCCTGCCTCCGAGCTTCGCGACAGCCGCGCAAACGTTGACGGGCGCGCCGCCCATCTTTCCCGTATAAGTCATGCTCCCGGGCTCCGCGGGCAGAAAATCCACGATGCAGTCGCCCATGCTGATGAGTTTGGGCATATCTCCTCCTTTCGGCGCGGCAGCCCGCACCGCCCGCCGCAGAGCTCCTCCGCGACGCAAGTTGATTATACCACCTCCCCGCGCAAAATCAAGCGGAGCGGCGGAATAGCGCATTTTGCGCCAACCGATCCCCTCGCAAAAACAAGCGCCCCGCCCCCGTTCGGCACTCGCAAAAACGCCTTGCGCCGATGGCGCCGTTCGGTCTTTTTTCTTATGCCCGCGCTCGTGCAAGCACACGGCGCGGGACGGGACGCTTGCCCGGTGGGACACGCAAGCGTGCGCCCCCGTTCGGCACTCGCAAAAACGCTTGCCCGCCCGCGCTCGTACAAATCGGACGTACCTGTTGAAGAGATGTTTGCCGGTGGAGTTGCGCAGAGCGCAACGCCCCCTACGGGCACTCGCAACAGCAGCCGTGCTGCGCACTGACTCCTTTTCTTTTGCCTACGCCCTTCTGTGCCTTATGCGCCGAGGTGTGGATCACGGATCTCGCCGGTGGGGCACGCAGAGCGTGCGCCCCCGTTCGGCACTCGCAAAAACGCCTTGCGCTGAATGGCGCTGTTCGGTCTTTTTTCTTATGTCCGCGCTCGTGCAAGCACGGTGCGGGCATAAGAAAAACGCCCGCACTCCTTCGGAGTGAGGCGTTTTTGCTCGTTGGTGCCGGTGGTCGGACTCGAACCGACACGGATTTTACTCCACAGGATTTTGAGTCCAGCGCGTCTGCCAGTTTCACCACACCGGCGCAGTAATCAATATATCACGGCGGGCGCGAGTTGACAAGCACTTTTTGACGGGCGCGGCGATCGGGATGTGATGCGATAAGCGGTGCAAGATTCTTATCGGGGGATTTCCCGATGGGCAGTGCTTACAAAAAGAACATTGTTTTGTCGTGGTAGTTATGTTATGATATATTTTGATTTAGCATAGAGCGTATCGGTTCGGATAAAACGTGGTATCTGGTAGCGCGGCGGGCGATGTATTGCCGATCCGCAGAATAAAGAACGGAGAACGAAAGATGAATTTTGACAGGGAATTTTTTGAGGAGATCCTGAAAGAGATCAGGGGGCACTATGTGAATGTGCTGAGTAAGTTTTATCCCACGGTGGGGAACCGCGGTTTTACGGAAGAGAACCTTACCGTCGCCTGCGGGAACGCATTTGCAAAGAGATTCCCGGAGGCGGTGATCTGGTACGAGTTTCCGTTTGTGACAAAGCCGACGGACAGCTTCCATGTCGACCTTGCGATCTTCATTCCGGAGGAGAGGCATCTTGTGCTTGTGGAATCCAAGCGTTTCTCCGAAAGAGGAAAAGACAAGGAGTGTACGCGAGATTTTAAGCGCATTTCCGACCCGGAGAATATAGTAGCGCTCCTAAAAGAGTACAGCAAACATAACGAAGGTATTGTCAATAAGTACGACAAGGTGACGGCGTGCATCCTTGCGGATGTCTGGACGGAGAGCAAGTTCAAGTGGGAAGTGTATAAACAATGGTGCGACAAGAACTTCTTTTATAATAACGAGCGGGATATCCATGTTAATGGTAAATATTACATAGAGGACTTTAACGATATCGATCAGCTCGGAGTGGGCAAGAATAATTATCACATGCTGATGTTCACGCACAAGTACTCTCTGTGAGGATGGCGACGGCTTGTCTGCGGGGGCTTTTGCCCGGCGGCGGGCGGTGCGGCGAAAGGGGAGAAGAGAGGTGCTTTTTTTGCGTTGGCGGGAGGGATGTGAAATTGCGGAAAGTTAGTTTGTGCTAACTTGTTGACAAAGGGTGGAAGGGCGGCATATAATTCGGGTGTAAAGAGCGCGAGACGCTTTTTTCTCGGCGGATGAGTTCGCAATTGCGAACGCACCGAGAGGGCGCAAGCGGCAGGTTTCTCTCCGCATAGCGGAATAACAAGCTGCGCAAGGGGCGTCGAGCGCTCAAATCCATCCGATAATGTTCGCAAATGCGAACGCGCCGCGCAACATCCGTCCGTCGTCATCGGGCGACGAGCTGGAAGCGGGAAACCGAGGCTCGGTGCGGCGACAGGTTCGCAACTGCGAACGAGCGAGGCGGACATGACATCGTCGCTGCTCATCTACATCATGACCATCGGTTCTCTCGAGAAGGAGAGGGGGAGCGTACGCTCGGCGGACGTTGCGGAAAAACTCGGCGTCGCGAGAGCGAGTGTATGCAGGGCAGCGGACAGGCTTGCGGAAGGCGGATGGGCTGCCCGCGGAGAGGGGAGCAGGCTCCACCTCACGGAAAAGGGCAGGAAGGTCGTGGAGACCTACGCTCCCGCACTCGGGCGGATGAGAAGGCAGTTCGCGTCGGAGTTCGGACTCACGGCGGCGAAGGCGGAGCGCGAGGCGCTGGCGGCGCTCGGAGCGCTTGAAGAAGATACGGTCGAAAGGATAGCGCGGAAGGAACGCGCGGAGGAGAGAGAGAAATGCCATTGATTTTTGCGCCGTGCAACGTACCTCTCAGGGTGGTGCGGATGCATCTGGACGAGAAGATCAAGAGACACCTGGAAAATCTGGGTATCAGCGTAAACAGCGAGCTGGAAGTCCTGTCCGTGAGCGGCGGCAGCGTGATCGTCCGCGTCAAAGAGGGCAGGCTCGCGCTCGACAGAGATATGGCGACGAGGATATTCGTTGCCGTCAAGGAGGCTTGATATGATCAAAACCTTGGACAGTTTCGCCATCGGGGAGAAGGGCGTCATCAAGAGCGTGAGCGGCGAGGGCAAGATCCGCCGCAGGCTCTTCGACATGGGCGTGACCCCCGGTGCGGAAGTCATGCTGCGCAAACGCGCGCCTCTCGGAGACCCCATCGAGGTGACGCTCAGGGGCTATGAGCTCACCCTCAGGAAGACGGAGGCGGCTTGCGTGCTCACGGAGGTGGAAGAATGATCAAATTCGCACTTGCGGGCAACCCGAACTGCGGCAAAACGACGCTCTTCAACGCTCTTACGGGCTCCACGGCACACGTGGGCAACTGGCCGGGCGTCACGGTGGACAAGAAGGAGGGCGTCTACAAAAAGTGCGCCGAACCCATCGAGATCCTCGACCTTCCCGGCATCTACTCCCTCTCGCCGTACACCCCGGAAGAGGTCATCGCGCGCAACTACATCCTGGACGAAAAGCCGGACCTTGTCATCAACATCGTGGACGCGACCAACCTCGAGCGCAACCTTTATCTCACCACGCAGCTCATGGAGATCGAGGTGCCCGTGGTGGTGGCGCTCAACATGATGGACGCGGTGGAGAAGGCGGGCGACAAGGTGAGCGCGCAGGCGCTCGAAGACGAGCTCGCCGTCCCTGTGGTGGAGATCTACGCCTTGAAGGGCAAGGGGATCAAGGAGCTGATGGACAGGGCATACGCCGCGAGCAAGCGTAAGCGCGACGCGGTGAGCGTGCTCGGAGGCTCCAAACTCGCGGGCGCCATAAGCGAAGTGAAGGCACTCCTCTACGGCAGCGGGGTGAAGGATCCTCTCTTCCACGCCATCAAGCTGGTGGAGAGCGACGAGCTCGAGGTCAAGGCTCATCCCGAGGCGTACAAGCTGGTGGAGGAGTATAAGACGCAGATCAAAGACGACGTCTTCGGAGACGATTTCGAAGCCATCGTCGCGGACGAGAGATATAAGTACATATCCAAGCATTTCGCGAAGGCGTTCGTGCGTAAGAACGGCGCGGCGGTCAAGCTCTCCAAGTCCGACAAGGCGGACAGAGTGCTAACTCACCGCATATGGGGCATCCCCATCTTTGCCGTCATCATGTTCCTCGTCTTCCACCTGACGTTTTCGGAGGATTTCCTCTATCTCGCCGCGGGCGGCGCGCTGCCCGAGAACTGGGTGTCGCTGGCGGGAGCGTGGGGAGAGGGCATATTCGGCTCCTCGGACGGCATCGCGTCACCCGGCGTCATCCTTGCCAATCTGCTCGGCACCATCACGGATTCCATATCCGGCGCGATAGGCGGAGCGATGGAAGAGACGACGTCCGCCTGGGCGCAGGGGCTGGTGGTGGACGGCATCTTCGGAGGTCTGTTCTCCGTGCTCTCCTTCCTGCCGCAGATCCTGGTGCTGTTCATGTTCTTCTCCATCCTCGAAGACAGCGGCTATATGGCGCGTGTGGCGTTCATCCTCGACAGGATATTCCGCAGATTCGGGCTTTCAGGCAGAGCTTTCATGCCGATGATCATGGGATTCGGTTGTTCCATCCCCGCAATGATCAACACCCGCACCCTCGCCGACGACAAGGAAAGGATGGCGACGATAAGGGTCATACCCTTCTTCTCCTGCGGGGCTAAGCTCCCCATCCTGGTCGCCATCGCGGGAGGCATAGTCTCCTTCTTCGGAGTGAGCAACTCGGACGCCATCACCTACGGGATGTACATCCTCGGCATCGCCGTCGCCATCATCGCGGTCATCGTGATGCGCAATACGACCATGCGCGGCGACACCCCTCCCTTCATCATGGAGCTGCCCGCCTATCACGCCCCTCAGGCGAAAGCCCTCGGCATCCACCTCTGGGACAAGACCAAGCACTTCATCAAAAAGGCGTTCACCATCATCCTCGCCTCCACCATCCTCATCTGGTTCCTCCTGCACTTCTCGTGGGATTGGCATTATCTTGCGGACGAGGAAATGGGCAGCAGCATCCTCGCGGGCATAGGTCAGCTCATCCAGCCTCTCTTCACCCCGCTCGGATTCGGCTCGCAGCTCGGGTCATTCGGTTGGGTGTTCGTGGTCGCGGCGATCATGGGACTCATCGCAAAGGAGAACGTCATCGCGGCGTTCGGCACGATGGCGGCTGTCATAATGTCTGCCGTGGGCGGAGTCTATGACGTGGACGCCGACGCGGAAGGCATCACCGCCGCGGCGATCATGATAGAGCAGACGGGCATCACCATCCCCGCGCTCATCTCCTTCATCGCCTTCAACATGACCACCATCCCGTGCTTTGCTGCGGTCGCGACCGCAAAGGCGGAGCTCGGCAGCAAAAAGAACTTCCGCAACACCCTCATCTTCTGGCTCATCACTTCCTACATCGTGGGCACGGTGGTGTACCTTGTCGGGAGCTGGTGGTGGACGGTGTTCATCTTCCTCGCCATCGCGGCGGGCGCGGTGTACGGCATCGTGACCTTCAACCGCAAGCGTGACGCCAAAGCGAAACTCGCGGCGGCGGGCGGCGCGGCGATCCCCGCGGAAGTCGCTTCGGACGAGGCGGACGGAGAGGAGAGTGTCTCCAAAACGCAAGAAAACGGCGCGGCGGATGCGGAAGACGTCTCTGACGATAAGGAATAAGACAAGTTATGACCTCTGTAGACATTGTTGTTATCGTGCTTTGCGTCGTCGTGGTGGCGGCGGTGGCTGCGGCGGCGGTGATCAGAAAGATCAAAGGCAAACCGTCGGGGTGCGCGGACTGCGCACATTGCAGCGGGCAATGCCCCTCTCGCCCCGCCCCGCATGGCGCAAAAGAGGAAAAGGGCGATGAGAGTGAGCGGACGCCGCACATCTGCGCGCATTGTCCTCCCGGCTGTCACGGCTGCTCCCGATCCTCTGCATGCGCAAGCGGACACGATGTTGACGGGCAGACAAAACATCCGACCATCGGTGCTTAACGGCAAACCGTATTTCTCTCCTTACAACGGCAGGGGGCGCAGCATTTAGCTGCGCTCTTTGCTTTGATGATGTATTGGACTTTTTCGGAGACGGAACTACGCGCCGCTCAGCCAAACTTGCACCGTGGGCGAAAATTCGCCCACGCTTGCAAGTCGCGGCGCGCTAAGTGAGTGCCGAGCAACGCCGTAAACTAAAATAGGCACGGGCTTTAATTTGCGAGCGCCGAATTCCTCCGCCTGTGCCGGGTTTTCGGTGAGTTCTGTTCGCCGCTCGATTATGTTAGTGCGAGACACAAACTTTTTTAAAAGGCGGAAAGTTAGTCCCGCATTTTAGGAGGACGATACTCTAATCGGACACGGGGGAGGAAAGCCCGGAGGGAAGGAGGGGGAAATCAAGATAACCTCGAGACGAACAGCCCATTCGAAGCGTCTTTGAGCACGATGAATAGCTTATTCGTAGCATGCTTGAATAAATGTTTGTGATTTTCATGCAGGGCAGCCCGGAAAGTTTCGCAAGCGCGCGTCCGAACCGTTGACAAACGCGTGCACAAAGAACATAATTAACACCGATCGGATACATTTTCGGAGGCATCGTATGGCAGGTTGCAGTCACGATTGCGAGAGCTGTTCGTCCAAGTGCGGCAAGGAGAGTTTCCTCGTCAAGCAGAACGAACTTAGCAATGTCAAAAAGGTCATCGGCGTGGTCAGCGGCAAGGGCGGCGTGGGCAAGTCCCTCGTCACGTCGTTGCTAGCAGTGGGCGCGAGAAGGGACGGCAAGAGCGTTGCCGTGCTCGACGCGGACATCACCGGTCCTTCCGTACCGCGCGCGTTCGGCGTCAATCACAAGCGCGCCGAGAGCATGGACGGCAAGTATATCTTCCCCGTGGAGACGAGCTCCGGCATCAAGGTCATGTCCTTGAACCTGCTCATCGACGACGAAACAAAGCCCGTCATCTGGCGCGGGCCCATACTCGCGGAGACGGTCAAACAGTTCTGGCGCGACGTCGTTTGGGGTGAGGTGGATTGCATGTATGTGGACATGCCTCCCGGAACGGGCGACGTGCCTCTCACGGCATTCCAATCCCTTCCTCTCGACGGCATCATCGTCGTCACATCTCCCCAGGAACTCGTCGGCATGATCGTCTCCAAAGCCGTCAACATGGCGAAGATGATGGACATCCCCGTCATCGGTCTGGTGGAGAACATGTCCTATTACGAGTGCCCCGAGTGCGGCCGCCGCGCCGAGATCTTCGGGCCGAGCAGAGCAGCCGAGCTCGCCAAAGAGTTCGGCATCCCGCACTATGTGCAGCTTCCCATCCGTCCGGATATAGCCAAAGCGGTGGACGAAGGTATGGTGGAACACATAGATGAGGGCATAGCCCGCCTCCTTGAGTTCTGACGGCGCTATTTCGCGAATTGCTTTGTCAAAGCCCATTCCGCAATGCGGTCACGTACGACTTAGTACGCTCCCTTTTGCGGAAGGGGCTTTTTCGCGCACTTCATCGAAATATCGCCGTCAGGCTTGTAAAAGGGTTAAATATCACCGACGGTTTTGCAAGATTAAACAATTGGGGACGGGGCAAAATTGTTTAAAAATTTGACATTTTTGCCCCGTCCCCAATTGTTTAATTGCGGCGTTCCCGCCGAGACCTCGGCGGGGAAAACAGTCCGCCGAAGAAAACTTCGGCGGAAGATATAGCAAGTAAGGCGCGGGGCGGGAGACCGCTCCGCGCATGTCTTGATTTTAACGAAAAATCGTTGTCAAGGGCGCGAAAAATTTTGCAGGCAACGCCTTGCAAATTTTTTCGGCGCTGTTCCTTGACAAAACGGGTGTAAGTCAAGAGGCGGTCAATAAAAATGCGGCGCCTGCGAGAGAAAACTCTCTCGCAGGCACCGCCATAGGATGGTCGGGCGGAGCTCACTCGTGACGAACACTTATTCGAAGCGTGCTTGAGCACGACGAGCACTTTTTCGAAGACGGTCTAACGAAAACTCCGAGCGAGCGTTGCTTGACACGACGTTATCTTATTCGGAATGGAGCCGCTCACCAACGCGCACTCGTTCGGAGTGTGTATGAGCACGATGTGTCCATTTTCGAAGACGGAATTACGCGCCGCTCAGCCAAACTTGCACAGCGGGCGCTTGCGCCTGCTCTTGCAAGTCGCGGCGCGCCCCGCGACCTCGCAAGCTTGATGAAACACTAAGCAGACACGGGCTCAGTGCGCGTCGAGTCGCCCTCCTCGCCCCG
>CASDRL010000072.1 GCA_949283145.1 uncultured Clostridia bacterium
CGACGCGCGCGCGCCAATCCGCGCTCACTTTGTCGAAGTGGTCGATCCAGCCGTCTCCGAAGATGTCCATCGGTTTCTCCGCGGCGTGGGAGAGATGCAGGTCGCTGATGGCAAAAACTTTCACGCCGTCATTTTACCACAAATCCGCGGTTTTGCAACGCCGAAGAGCAAAATGTCCAAAAGGAGCATCCTCAAAGCCCCTCCGGGCGCTTGTGAGGCGTTTCTTTGCGTTTTGTGCGCGCAGGCGACCGCGTCATCGGCGCGGGCGTAAAAACGCGCAAACACGCTCAGGGGCGTGCAGGGGCGTCCCTGCGCGCTCTCACGCTCGTTCGCGCATTATGCGCACGACCGGGCCGAATGTTCTCCGGTGCGGTCTTATGCTTGTTGAGGGCGCCTTGTGTACAATGTGTGTGACCAAGCTCGACAGACCACAGTCCGGCAGCTTTCCGACGCTCGTGCATAATGCGTACTCGCGCCACGGGCGAATGACGAGGGGCGCCGCGGCGGCGGCGCCCCTCGTCCGTGAACTTGTGTTTTTTTGTTTTGCGGAACGCTCGGTTTTCCCGCGTGCCGCTCCGCTTTCGCTATCTCGGGAAGAGCGGTAGGTCGAACACCCCTTGGCACACTTCCTGCGAGAACTCCGTGCAGGGCGGGATCTTGCAATAGCCGTAGGACGGCAGGAGCAGATCCACATCCGCGAGCACCTTCATCACCACGGTCGTGCACGCCGTGATGGAGAAAGTGGAGCCGCTGACATACACCCCGTTGGGGCTCGCCATGTTGACCGTCGCCGCGAGTTCGACGGGGAAGACGCTGCCCGTGGGCACGCACATGACGATGTCCTCCGTGAGGGAGACGGTGCCCGTGCCCGAACCCTCGACGCCGTTGGCGTCGGTGTAGTTGATCCTGACGGGTATGGACACGGTGGCGAGCACTCTCGACATCCCCGGGCGGTCGGCGAGGGGAGTGACGGTGAGCGCGGTGATGGTGCCTCGTGACGAGGTCGAAGTGCCGCTGACGAAGGTGAGGGGCTCGGCGGGGGACGCGGGCGCGAGGTCGGTGAGGGTGACGGCGAGCGTCTCCAGAGTGTTCTGAGAGATGCAGGCGTCGAAGACCTTTCTCACTTGCACGCAGACCTTTTCGCAAAGACCGTTCATGGGATTGCCGCTGATGTTCCCGGGACATCTGTCAGCGCCGTTTGAGTTGCAAAAAGACATCTTTTTACCTCCTTTTTTGCTTTTGCTGTAATATATGCCGCCGTCCCGCAAGGCGTGAAAACGTCCGCCCCCGCCTCCTTCGAAAGGCACGGAAACGCTTGCTTTCTCGCTCTCGAAAGGCACGGAAGCACCTGCCTCATCCCTCACGAAAGGCGCGGGAATGCCCGATCACGCTTCCTCGAAAGGCGGGAAAACGGTTTACTTGTGAACCGAAATGGTAAACTTGTGAACGGTGTTTCTGCGCCGAAAAACGCGGCTCGAGGGGGTGGGGCGGAAGACGGCGCTCGGAAAGCACTCTCAAAATGTCCACTATATAGTGGCTTTCGCGAAAATATGAAAATTTTTCAAGAAAATTTGGGCAAACCTGTTGACGGGTGGTCAAGAATGGTTTAGAATGCAAGCAAGGAGAACGCGATGGGTAAATTCCTGCTCGGCAACGCTCGTCACCAGTTGGACGACAAAGGAAGAATGCGCATCCCCGCCAAGTTCCGTGAGGCACTGGGCGGCTCTTGCTGCATACTCCCCGGCAGAGCGGGGTGCCTCTTCATCGTTCCCGAGGACAAGCTCCTCGAGACGCTGGAGGCCGTGAAGGCGGAAAATGCTTTTGCCAACACGGAGGCGAACGAGCTCTCCACCTCCATCACCGCCAACGCGAGCTATCTCGAAGAGGATCCTCAGGGCAGAGTGCGTCTGCCGCAGGAACTCGCAAAGCTGGTCGGCATCAAAAAAGACATCGTTTTCGTGGGCAAGATGACCTATCTCGAGGTGTGGCCCGCGGAGGTCTGGGACGAGCGTTACAGCGTGCTCGATCCCGACAACCTCAGAAGGATGTTGGACAGACTGAAAAAACTGGGGGTGTGAGATGGAGTTTGCTCACAAACCCGTGATGCTCCGCGAGTGCATAGAAGCACTTTGCATCAAGCCGGACGGGATCTATCTCGACGGCACGATGGGCGGAGGAGGGCATTCCTACGAGATCGCGAAGCGTCTCACCGCAGGGGGCAGGCTCATCTGCGTGGACCGCGACGAGGACGCCCACAAAGCCGCAAGGGTGCGGCTCGAAGAGTACATTGACAGAGTGACGTTCGTCCGCGACGATTTCAAAAATGCGTGCGCGGATCTGGACGAGATGGGCATAGGAGCTCTCGACGGCGTGCTGCTCGACCTCGGAGTGTCGAGCTGGCAGCTGGACAGCGCGGAACGCGGGTTCAGCTATATCAAAGACGCGCCGCTCGACATGCGCATGGACCGCTCGGCAAGGCTCACGGCATATGACGTGGTCAACGGCTATCCGGAGAGCGAACTCGCGCGGATCTTCCGTGAGTACGGGGAAGAAAAACTTGCGGGGAAGATCGCGGCGAGGATAGTGCGCGAGCGGGAAAAGGCTCCCATAGAGACGACTTTGCGGCTTGCGGACATCGTGGCGCTGAATTATCCTCCCGCGACCAGGCACAAGTTCGGGCATCCGGCAAAAAGGGTGTTTCAGGCGGTGCGCATAGAGGTCAACGGTGAGCTCGAAGGGCTCGCCGACGCGGTGACGGAACTTGCGCTCCGGCTCGCGCCCGAGGGCAGGATGGCGGTGATCACCTTCCACTCCCTCGAGGACAGGATCGTCAAAAACGCGTTCAGGGAGCTCACACTTTCCTGCACCTGTCCGCCGGACTTCCCGGTGTGCGTGTGCGGCAAGGTGAAGGAAGCGGAGCTCGTCAACACGAAGCCCGTTACGGCGTCCGTCGCCGAGCTCGAGGAGAACCCGAGAGCGGAAAGTGCGAAACTCAGAGTCATCAGACGGCTCGACAACACGAAGAAATAAGCGAGGTGACATCATGGCTATTACGCTGGACGAATTGCTCGGACGCGACAGGGGAAGCGCTGCCGACACTTTCGATACGGACAGATTCCCTTCCTACGGTGAGTTCACGGCACGCCGCTCTCAGAGCGACGCGGTCAACTACGACTCCGCGGGCGGTTACGGCTATGATTACGACCTCGCACGCCGTGCCCCCTCCGCTCCCCGCAGCGCGGAAGCCGCGAGAGAGTATGAAGCCTCCCGTCCTTACAGGGCGCCGAGAGAGGAGGAGTACCGCGCGGCTGATCATTTAGCAAGAGACTATTCCGCTCCCGTCCGTGAGGACAGGGCGTACGCACCCGAAAGAGACCGTGCATATGACGGCAGAGAGAGCGGACTTTACGAGTTCACCCGCAACGACGCGGAGCGCGCTTCCGGCGAAGAGCTCTACGAAAGGCTGTCTTCCTCCGGCACCGCGCAGAACAGCGCGAGATACGAGCAGGCGGCAAGAGCAAGCTATATGACGGAGGACTATGCCGCCAAGTACCGCGCCGAGAACGGAGCAAAGAAGAGAAAGCGCCTCGGTTTGAAGGCGAAGCTCATCATCGCCGCATACGTCGTCGTGCTCGCCATCGTGGGCGTGCTCATCATCGTCAACGCGGTGCCCCTCAACGAGGGTACGGCGGCAGTGCCGTCAGGCGCCATCGTCGCCGAGCTGTGAGACATAATCCGCCTCGCCGCCCAATAAGATTTGGGTATGAGGCGGCAAAAAAGAGACCATAATCAATCCCCAATAATTCATAATCCGAGGAAAAGGCTGCTTGCGGTTCTGCTGCTTGCGGCTTTTTCCTTTGCCGCTGTCCTCGGCAAGATGGGCGCGGTGATGATAGGAGAGGGGAAGGAACTGCAAGCCAAAGCGATCACGCAATGGATGCGGGACGTCCCCGTCGAGGCGCCGAGAGGGCGCATCCTCGACCGCGACGGGGTGGTGCTCGCGGACACAGCCACGAGGTATAACATCTATGTCCGTCCCAACGCGCTTGCCGACAAGAAGAAGACGGCAGATCTCATCGCGGAAGTGTTCGGCTATGATCCCGAGGAGACTTTGCGCAGGATATCCGTGCATTCCTCCGAGGTGACGATCGCCCGCGGCGCGGAAAAAGAGGAGCTCGATGCGCTGATCGCTTCCGGGCTGCCGGGCATCTATTACGGCGAGGACAACCTGCGTTATTATCCCTTCGGCGATATGATGACGCAGGCGCTCGGATTCACGGGCTTTGACGGCGACGGTCAGACGGGGCTGGAAGCGTACTATGACAAATATCTCGCCGGCACGGACGGCGCGGTGCTCACGGACACAGACCTCATCGGCAGAGAGATCGAGGGCGGCGGGAGCCGCTATCTTCCCGCGGTCAAGGGGATGGACGTCGTCACGACGATAGACGTATCCGTGCAGCGGATAGCCGAGGGTGCGCTGCGCACAGCCGCGGCGCGGTTTTCGCCCAAAGCCGCTTCCTGCGTGGTCATGGACTATACGACGGGAGAGATCCTTGCGCTTGCGGAATATCCCTCTTTCGACCTCAACGATGTGCCCCGCGACGATGTGGAAAGTCTCTTCGGGATGTCCAAATGCAGGACGGTCTCCACGGTGTACGAGCCGGGGTCAACTTTCAAGATCCTGACCGCAGCGGCGGCTCTCGATACGGGTACCGTGAAGGTGACGGACAGGTTTTACTGCGCGGGGAACCGCGTCGTGGACGGGCAGAAGATCCGCTGCTGGAAGGCGAAAGGGCACGGATCGGTGAGTTTTGCCGAGGGGGTGGAGCAGAGCTGCAACTGCGTGTTCATGGACAGTGCGCTCGGGATGGGCACCGAGGTCTTTTACGACTATCTGGACGCCTTCGGACTGCGCAGGAAGACGGGCGTCGACGTGACGGGCGAGACCTCGGGAATCTTCATCGCAGAGGAGAACGTCAAATCGGTGGATCTTGCGAGGATAGGTTTCGGACAGGCGGTCGCGGTGACGCCGATAGGTATGCTCGCCGCGGCGGCGTCGGTGGTGAACGGCGGGACTTCGGTCACTCCGCACCTGCTTTCGGAAGTGCGCGATCCCTATTCCGGCACGTCCGTGAAAGGGGAATTCGCCTCGGGCAGCCGGACGATCAAAAAGGAAACTTCGGAGATCATGCGCACGCTGCTTGAAAACGTCGTGAAAAACGGCAGCGGAAAGAGCGCCTACGTCCCCGGCTACCGCATCGCGGGCAAGACGGGCACCGCGCAGAAATATGAGAACGGACACATCGCGCAGGGAAAGTATATCTCGTCTTTCCTCGGTTTCTCTCTCGAAGAGGAGACGCCCTATGCCGTGCTTCTCATCGTGGACGAGCCGGCGGGATATATGTATTACGGCTCTCTTGTCGCCGCGCCGCTCGTCGGCGACATCTTCCGCAACATATTCGCGCTTTACGGAGTGGAGCCCGAGTTTACGGGAGATGAGGCGGAGATCGTCGGCGAGCCGTTTGAGCTGCCCGACTTTTCGGGGATGAGCGTACAGCAGGCGCGCACCCGCCTTCTCGCGCTCGGACTGCATGTCGAGACGGACGGGGACGGCGGCACGGTGACGGGACAGCTCCCCGCCGCGGGCACCACCGTGGACGGCAGGAACACCGTGCTCTTGCTGACGGGATGAAGCCTTTCTTTCCGACTTTGAAAGAAACAAAAGCGGGTGTTTTGCTTTCAAGCCGGCACCGCCATAGGGCGGGCGGGGCACACTCATGACGAACCCTTATTCGAAGCGTCCCCGAGCACGACGGTTCTATTTCGAAGACGGAATTACGCGCCGCTCAGCCAAACTTGCACCGTGGGCGAATTTTCGCCCACGCTTGCAAGTCGCGGCGCGCCCCGCGACCTCGCAAGCTAGACGGAAAATTAAATAGACACGGGCTCGGTGCGCGTCGAGTCGCCCTCCTCGCCCCGCGAGGGGTGCTCAACCGGTACCGGCATCCGCTTGGTTATGTGAGTGCGAATACCAAAAATTTTGGGTAAAGTTGAAAAGCAAGTCCCGCATTTTGGGAGATGTGAACTCTATTCCGAGTGGGGGAGGAGTCCCGAAGGGGAGGAGGGGGAATTCTAACTCACCCCAGAGACGAGAAGTTTATTCAATGCGTGCTTGAACACGGCGAACCGCCCGTTCGGCTCGCCCCGTTCCCTTTTGTCCCGATGCGTTCCTTTCCGGGAGCACTGAATTTTTCCGTTCCTGTCTTATTTTACCGCGCCGTTGACCGGCGCTTTTTTTGTACTTAACATAGGCGTATATCCTATACGGGAGGTGCCTTATGAGGCTCAAAGAACTGCTTGCGGACGCCGGTGCCGCCGTCGTGTGCGCAGATGAAGATTTCGAGGTGAGATCGCTGAAGATCCATTCGGCGGAAGTGGAGGACGGCGATCTGTTTTTTTGCATGAAAGGAGTGCGAGACGACGGCAATGCTCATCTCGGAGAGGTGAGAGCGAAGAGTTTCGTCGCCGTTACGGAAAGAGCGCCCGAGACGGACTGCGCATACGTGATCGTGAAGGATGTGCGCAAAGCCTATGCCCTGATGTCCTCGGCTTTCTGGGGACATCCGGCAGAGGGGATGAAATTTATCGCCGTGACGGGCACCAACGGTAAGACTTCGACCGCGCACTATATCGCGTCCATACTGTCCCGCGCCGGCTATACCGCAGGGATCATCGGCACTGAAGGTCACTATATAGACGGCGAAAAGGTGGGGATGAGCCTGACCACGCCGGACAGTTTCGAACTCAACGAGTTGCTTTTCAAAATGCGTGCGCGGGGAGTGGACGTCGTTGCCGCAGAGGTCTCGGCGCACGCGATCGCGCTCAGAAAGACCGCGGGGATCAAGGCGGATATCGCCGTGTTCACGAACCTGACGCGGGATCATTTGGACTATTTCCGTACTTTTGAGGAGTACAAGGCGGTGAAGATGTCCTATTTCACTCCCGAACACGTAAAAAGAGCGGTCGTGAATGCGGACGACCCTTGCGGCAGGGAGATCCTGGCTGCGGCGGAAAGAGCGGGGCTCCCGGCGGTCGGCTACGGGCTCTATTCGCCCGCGGATTCCTTTGCCGTCAACGTGACGGAAGATATGGACGGGGTGCGGTTCGTCGCCAATCTTTCGGACGACATAGCGGAGGTGCGCTCCCGTCTCATGGGGGAGTTCAACGTCTACAATCTGCTTGCGGCGATGACGGTGGCGCACGAGCTCGGAGTGAGCGGGGAACAGCTCTCTCACGCTGCGTCGCATGTCAAGGGAGTGAAGGGGCGGTTCAGCATCCTGCGCAACGACCGCGGCAGCATCGTCATCGACTATGCGCACACCCCCGACGGGCTGGAAAATCTGCTCCGAACGGCGCGGTCGCTCACTAAATCGCGGCTCATAACGGTGTTCGGATGCGGAGGAGACCGCGACAGAGGCAAGCGCGGAGAGATGGGGAAGATCGCGGCAAGATATAGCGACCTTTCCGTCGTCACATCCGACAACCCGCGCTTTGAGGATCCGTCGCGGATCATTGCGGACATCACGGCGGGGATGGCGGGCGCGGATTTCAGGACATTCCCCGACCGCACGGAAGCGGTCGCCTATGCGCTTTCCGAAATGGCGGAGGGGGACACCGTGGTCATCGCCGGCAAGGGCAGCGAGGAATATCTCGACATCCGCGGCAGAAAGGTGCCGTACAGCGACTTCGACGTCGCGCGCAGATGGGGGCAGGCACGATGAGCGCGGAAACGCGGCTGCTCGTCTATTTTCTCGCTTCGGCTGCGTGCGCGCTCATCGCCGCTCCGTTCGCGGTCAGGGCGCTGCGGAGACTGAAAGCGGGACAGACTGTGCTCGGTTACGTCACTCAGCACGAACATAAGACGGGCACTCCCACGATGGGCGGAGTGATCTTTCTGCTCCCTATGGCGATCGTGTGCGCGGCGGAAGCCACCGCTTTCGCGCTGGTGGCGCTGGCGGTGACTCTGGGTTTTGCGGCGCTCGGTTTCCTGGACGATTTCATCAAGGTGAGATTTCACAGGAACCTGGGGCTGAAAGCCTATCAGAAGATCGTGGGACAGCTGGGTCTCGCCGCCGTCGCGGCTTATTTTTGCTTTGCGCATCCCGCCGTCGGCACGAAGATATTTCTCCCCTTCGGCGGAGGAGAGGGGGAGCTGGGGTGGGGGATCATCCCTTTTGTCATGCTCGTATACATCGCGACGACCAATTCCGTCAACCTCACGGACGGGCTGGACGGACTTGCCGCGACGACTTCCGCGGGATATTTTCTGACGTTCGCCGTGTTCACTTTTCTCGCATTCTCGGACGCCGCCGAGGCGGGTAATGGTGCGGAAGCGGAGGAACTTTATTCTCTTTCGGCGTTTTCCGTGTCCGCGCTCGGAGGGCTGCTCGGCTATCTGGTCTTCAATTCCAATCCTGCGGCGGTGATGATGGGCGACACCGGATCGCTCGGGCTGGGGGCGGCTGCCGCGACGGTCGCCGCATTCTCGCGCGCGGAACTTCTCCTGCCCGTTGCGGGCATAATGTTCGTATGGTCGAGCATATCAGTGATAGTGCAGGTGCTCTCGTTCAAGCTCACGGGGCGGCGCGTATTCCTGATGGCTCCTTTCCATCACCATCTTGAAATGAAAGGCTTCTCGGAACCTCGGATATGCGCGCTCTATCTCGTGCTCACTCTTGCCGCGGGAGCGCTCACTCTGATCTTTGCGAGGGGAATATGAACCTTACGGGAAAGACAGTGGTCGTCTACGGTGCGGGCGTCAGCGGCATTTCCGCGGCGCAGCTCGTGCGCGATATGGGTGGACGGGCCGTCATTTACGACGACAATCCCAAGAAGAGCCATTCGACATCCAACACCGCCGTCTTCCGCGACTGCGATATAGTGGTGACGAGCCCCGGAGTGCGCCCGGACTGCGAAATTCTGCTCGAAGCGAGGCTTGCGGGCAAGCAGGTCATCGGCGAGCTGGAATTCGCGTCCCTCTTTTGTGCGGCGGAGCAGATCGCGGTGACGGGGACGAACGGGAAGACCACCGCGGTCATGCTGATAGACCGCATATTGCGCGCCGCCCGCATCCCGTCGCACGCGGTTGGCAACACGGGAGCGGCGTTTTCCGCGGTCGCGGACAAGCTGGATGCCATGGAGACGGCGGTGATAGAGGCGTCGAGTTTTCAGCTTGAGGGGATGCGCTTTTTCGCGCCGGACATCGCGGTGCTGATCAACATCACTCCCGACCACCTCGACAGGCACGGCAGCATGGAGAGATACATAGGCGCAAAGGCGAACGTCTTTTTGCGGCAGGCGGAGAGCGATTTAGCGGTGTACAACGCGGACGACCCCAACGTCATGTCCTTGGAGCCCGTCATCCGCGCGAAGAAAGTGCCGTTCAGTCTCACCCGACCCGTGGACGGCGCCTATCTGTCGTCGGGATTCGTGTGTTTCAAAGGGCAGCCCGTGGTGTGCGCCGAAGACATCGACTTTGCGGGAAAAGAGCTCGAAGACGTGCTTGCCGCCGTCGCCGTCGCCGCGATAAAGGGAGTGAGTTTTTATACGATGGCGTCCGCGCTCGCTTCCTTCCGGCGCCCGGAGTACAGGAGAGAGGAGTGCGGAGATGTCGGCGGAGTGAAGATCTTCAACGACAGCAAAGCCACCAACGTCTTTTCCACGGTATCTGCGGCGGAGAGCATGAGGGGGGATACCGTTCTCATCCTCGGCGGCGCGGACAGGGGAGAGGATTTCGGCGAACTTTTCGCCTCTCTTCCCGGACTCGTGAAAGGCGCGGTCGTCACCGGGGACAATGCGGAGAAGATCGTTGCCGCCGCGCGGGAAAATGGCTTTTCGCCCGTTCGCGAGAGCCCGACCATTGCGGACGCTTGCGCGGACGCGGTGGAACTCGCGCACGAACTGGACTGCGAAAACGTGCTTTTCTCGCCGTCTTCCAAGAGTTACGACCGATATACGAGTTTCACGGAGCGCGGACGGGCGTTTGACGCGGCTGTCGCAAGACTTGCGCGCGGAGAAAAGAGGGGATGAAAAGGGAGGGCTTTTTCGCATTTGATAAGCCGCTCGCTTTTGCCGCGGTCGCGCTCGCCTGCGTCGGGATGCTGTTCATCTATTCGGCGTCGAGCTATTCCGCAAAGCTGGAATTCGGCGACGCGTTCCACTATGTCGAGACACAGGCGATCGCGGCGGTGCTGGGCATTGCGGTGATGCTTGCCGTCTCGTTTGTCCGTCCCGAAAAGCTGAAAAGATCCGCCTTTCTTCTGTATGCCGCGGGGGTGCTGCTGCTCGCCGCAGTGTTCATACCCGGGCTCGGAGTGGAGAGTTACGGCGCAAAACGCTGGATAAACCTCGGCTTTTTCACCGTGCAGCCCTCGGAATACGCGAAATTCGCGATGGTCCTCTTCCTTGCGGCGTTTGCGGCAAAGAGGGGAGTCGGCACTTTCCCGCGGGCGCTCGTCTTTCTTGCCGCGGCGGGCGCAGTCTGCCTGCTCCTGCTCGCGGAGCCCAACATGTCCGTCACCATCTGCGTCGGCGCGGTTGCGTTCGCTCTTTTGTTTGCCGCGGGAGCAAAGCCCGCGCACCTCATCATCATACTCGTGCCCGTTGCGGTATGCGGCGTCGCGCTCGTGGTCGCCGAACCTTACCGCGTGAGGAGACTGCTCGCGTTCCTGGACCCGTGGTCTTCGCCGCTGGACGAAGGCTATCAGCTCATACAGTCCTATTACGCGCTGGGGTCGGGCGGATTGTTCGGCGTGGGGCTTTTCTCTTCCCGGCAGAAATATCTGTTCCTGCCATTCGCCGAGAGCGATTTCATACTCTCGGTGATAGGAGAGGAGACGGGATTTTTCGGCGTGTTGTGCGTGCTGGCGCTCTTTGCCGTCATAGCGGTGCGCGGGACTCTCATCGCACTGCGTGCAAGGGACGCGTTTTCCTGTTATGCCGCAGCGGGAGTGACCGCCGTCATCACGGTGCAGGCGCTGATGAATGCCGCAGTCGTGTGCGGCGCGGTGCCGCCGACGGGTCTTCCTCTTCCCTTTGTGAGCGCGGGCGGGAGCTCGCTGGTGTGCTGTTTTGCCGCGGTCGGCGTGCTGCTTTCGGTGTCCCGCCGGTCATCCGGCGTCTTCCTTCGCCTGTTCCCCGAGGAGTCTGCCGAAAAAAGAAAGGGAACAAGAGCGGCGGTTGCCGGAGGTGTGTCTGCATGAAGAGAGAGATTTTTGTGATAGAGGGCGGAAATTCCCTGTTCGGAAGAACGGAGATACACGGCGCGAAAAACGCGGTGCTGCCTATGCTGGCGGCGAGCATTCTTTCTCCCGCGCCCGTCACCGTCCGCGATTGCCCGCATATAAGCGACGTGGACGATATGCTTTCCGTGTTGGATGCGGTCGGCGTCCGCACCGAGAGGTCGGGGAGAGACATCACGGTGTCCGGCGCGCCTTCCGTCACGGAGATCCCGTCCGGGCTCGCGTGCGCCATGCGCTCGTCGGTGTATATGCTCGGTGCGCTGCTCTCGGCGTGCGGAGAGGTGAGGCTGTACGCTCCCGGCGGATGCAGGATAGGGGCGCGTCCGCTGGACATCCATTTCGACGGGCTGGCAAGGCTCGGCGCGAAGGTGGAATTCGGAGAGGATCACGTGCTGTGTGCCGCACGGCGGCTTGTAGGGACGGACATCGTGCTGCGCTATCCCAGTGTCGGTGCTACGGAAAACCTCATCATGGCGGCGGTGAAAGCCCGGGGAACGACAAGGCTCATCGGGGCGGCGAGGGAACCGGAAGTCGTCTCTCTCGTCCGTCTTCTCGTACGGATGGGAGCGGACATTTCGGGCGAGGGGACGCCCGTCGTGACGATCAGGGGAGTGGAGTCTCTCGACGGCGCGAAAGTGCAGCCGGTGAAGGACAGGATCGTCGCGGGCACCGTGATGGCGGCGGTCGCCGTCTGCGGCGGGAGGGTGGAACTTTACGGCGCGGATTCCTCCGTCATGGGCGCGATCATCTCCCCCTTTCTCGGCGCGCACACCTTCCTCGTCGAGCATGGCGGAGCGATGGTTTTTGAGAGCGACGGGATGCTGGCGCCGACGGATGTCGGAACGGGGCCGTACCCCCTGTTCCCCACCGACATGCAGGCGCCGTTCATGGCATGCCAATGTTACGCTTCCGGCATGAGCACGATGAGGGAGACTGTCTTCGAGGACAGATTCGCGCATGTCCCCGAACTTATTTCTATGGGCGCCGGGATTGCGCTCGTCGGCAACACCGCTTTCGTGGACGGCAGCGCGGGGATGCACGGGGCGGAAGTCGCGGCAAGGGACCTCCGAGGAGGCGCCGGGCTCGTGGTCGCGGCGCTCGGAGCAAAGGGCAGGAGCACCGTTTCCGGGGTGCGTTATATAGACCGCGGCTATGAAGATCTGTCCGTGCTGTTCGGGTCGCTGGGAGCGTCCGTCGTCCGCACGGAAGAGCCGGAGCACGGCGTTCGGACGGAATGATGCGGCGACGTATTTTCCGTAAAGCGCGTTGAAGCGACAAATTTTTGCAAAAAACTCTTTTTTTGAAGAAAAACGATTGACAGCGCTATTATTTATTATATAATAAAAATAGAAAAATTATAACGCGCGCTTGCGTATATGCGCGCGATTGGGTCGATATGGGCGCATTCTTCACAAAAGACACTGTCGTGCTCGACGTCAGTTCTTCCAAGGTCACAGCGATGGCGGGCTGCAAAAAGGCTCTTTCCGTTTACGATGTCAAAGCCGTGGCGGAGAGGGCGTATGACGGCTACTCGGACGGCGAGTTCTTCGATGCGGACGCGGCGGCAGAGGCAATGGAGTCCGCGCTGCGCGAGGTGGTCGGGCGCACCGGCATACAGCCCAAACGCGTATACATCGGAGTGCCGGGCGAGTTCGTGACTTTGGTCAATCGTCCCGTCAGCGTCACCCTTGACAGAGTGCGCAGAGTGGTGGACGCCGATCTTTCCTATCTCATTGCCAAGGGCGGGAAGTTCGACGACGCGGAGCGCATCCTCATATGTTCCTCGCCGATATGCTACACGGTCGACACTTCCGACAAGTCCTTCTTTGACGTGCGAGGAATGAA
This sequence comes from uncultured Clostridia bacterium, assembly GCA_949283145.1. Taxonomy (GTDB): domain Bacteria; phylum Bacillota; class Clostridia; order Christensenellales; family CAG-917; genus Limadaptatus. The sequence goes on from CASDRL010000072.1 coordinate 13,149, forward strand.
TGCCGGCAGAGTGTCCGCGACCGTGTCCTATATGCTCGCGGATCGCGTTTTTACCGATCTTGCCGAAAGTGCGGCGAGACGCGCGGGTTTCAGGGACGTGCGCTTTGTCGCCATCCCCTGGGCGGAGTGCGTCGCAATGTTCGAAAGAGAGCAGAGGGATGTCCCGTATGTCGTCATCGACGCGGGTTATCTTTCCTCTTCCGTCGCGGTCGGCAGGGGAGAAGGTCTTGAAGAGCTCAAGTCATTCTCCATGGGCGGAGGTCACGTCGCTGCGGACATCTATGAGGTGCTCAACGTTCCCTTCCCGCTCGCGGAAGAGGCGAAAGATCTCATCGACCTCAACCTGTCCTATACCGACGACGCGGTGCTCGTTGCCGACAACGAACATGTCATCCATGCGGCGGAAGCGTGCGAGATAGTGCGCGCCCGCCTGGAATATTTTGCGGAGATCGTCGCCGGGATCATCGGCGGGACGGACGCGCCCACCTATGTCCCCGTCTATCTTACGGGCGACGGTTTTGCGGCGATCCGCGGAGCCCGTTCCGTGATCAGTTCCGGTCTCGGACGCGTGGTCGAACTCGTCGCGCCCAAAGTGCCGGGGTTCACCCGCCCCGAAGACAGTTCCGCGATCTCGCTTTTCGTCGTCGCAGAGACGATGCAGAAGAATGATACAAACATACTGAAACGTGTTTTCAACGGAGGTAAAAAATGATAGATTTCGAAAAATTTGGTTATTCTGCCGGCGCACAGCCCGAAGAGGAAGAACCCAAACAAAATGAGTACGGCTATGCCGCGGAAGACGCCGAAGAAGAGGAGGTGTATGTGCCCGTTCCCCGCAAGGAGCCCGGCAAAGCCAATATAGTGGTCGTCGGCGTCGGCGGCGGCGGGAACAATGCCGTCAACAACATGATCCGCGCGGGTATCAAGAGCGCGAGCTTCCTCGTGATGAACACGGATATGCAGGCGCTCAATATGTCCCTCGTGCCCGAGGAGTGCAAGATCCAGATCGGCGCGGGCAAGACGGGCGGTCTCGGTGCGGGTTCCAACCCCGAGATAGGCAAGATGGCGGCGGAAGAGTCCCGCGACGACATAAAAAAAGCCCTTGAAGGCATCGACCTTCTCTTCATCACCGCCGGCATGGGCGGCGGCACCGGTACGGGTGCGGCTCCCGTTGTCGCGGAGATCGCGAAATCCATGGGCATCCTCACCGTTGCCGTTGTCACGAAACCCTTCAATTTCGAGGGCGCGCAGCGCATGAGAAATGCCGAGATCGGCATCCGCAACCTCAAAAATTTCGTTGATACACTGCTCATCATCCCCAACCAGAAACTCATCGAAGTGTTGGACAAAAAGGTAGGCTTCAAGCGCGCGTTCGAGATCGCGGACGATGTTCTCCGCCAGGGCGTGCAGGGCGTCAGCGACGTCATCGCCAATCCCGAACTCATCAATCTCGACTTCGCGGATGTCCGCACCATCCTCAAAAAGCGCGGCCTCGCACATATGGGCATCGGCTACGGCAAAGGCGAAAAGCGTGTGATCGAGGCGGTCAGAAACGCGGTTTTCAGCCCCTTGCTCGAGACCGACATCGAGGGCGCGACCGGCATCATCGTCAACATCAGCGGTGGCGAGGATATGATGCTCAGCGAAGTCACCGAGGCTTGCGAGATCATCCGCCAGGTGGTCGACCCCTCCGCCAACATCATCTTCGGCACGGACTTCCGTCCCGACAAAAAGGATATCGAGATCACCATCATCGCCACCGGCTTTGTGGACAAGCACAACGCCCCCGCGCGTTCAGTCGGTTCCGCACCCGTGAGCGGCGCGCGTTCTCTCGAATCCGTCGTCTCCGACTATGCCGACAAGGATAAAAACGCCGATAAGGACGAGGAAACCGTCGAACCCGTCAGGAGCGAATACAACCGCGACATCTTTGCCGATCGCCCCGTCTTCGGACGCACTTTCGGTCAGCCTGCGGCAGAGCCCGCGGCTCCCGCTTCCGAGCCCGAACCCGTCCGTCCGCAAGCTCCCGAGCCTGCTGCCCCCGCCGCTCCCGCGGCGCCCGCGTCCGGCATCCCTTCCGGGCGTATAGACCTCGGCAATAACGGGAGGAGTGTGCCGCCGTTCTTGCGTCATCTCCGCCGCTCTCGCGACTGAGGGCACTATTCGGCGAATAACTGCGTCAAAGGCACCCTTTCCTGCGGGTTACGTACGACTAAGTACGCGCCCCTTGAAAAGGGTGCCTTTTCCTTGTTCTTCATCCGAATATTGCCCTCAGTCCTGAACGCTCGATAGCAGGGGGGCGCTTTCGCGTTCTGCATCCAAATGGCGCCGTTCAGCGAACTTACTTTTGATTGGCGAATAACTGCGTCAAAGGCACCCTTTCCTGCGGGTTACGTACGCCTGAGTACGCGCCCCTTGAAAAGGGTGCCTTTTCCTTGTTCTTCATCCGAATATTGCCCTCAGTCCTGAACGCTCGATAGCAGGGGGGCGCTTTCGCGTTCTGCATCCAAATGGCGCCGTTCAGC
>CASDRL010000073.1 GCA_949283145.1 uncultured Clostridia bacterium
TACGCGCCGCTCACCCAAGCGTTCACAGGCGGCGCAGCCGCCGCTTGAACGCCGCGGCGCGCCCCGCGACCTCGCAAGCCGGACGGATAATTAAGTAGACACGGGCTCGGTGCGCGTCGAGTCGCCCTCCTCGCCCCGCGAGGGGTGCTCAATAAGTACCGGCATCCGCTTGGTTATGTGAGTGCGATTACTAAAATTTTTGATAAAGTTCAAAAGTTAGTCCCGCATTTTGGGAGATGTGAACTCTATTCCGAGTGGGGGAGGAGTCCCGGAGGGGAGGAGGGGGTCTCTTACTCCCATGTCAGAGGACGGCAACTTGTTTATTCCCCCGAGCACGCCGCAACCTCCGAGCGAGCACCCCCGAGACGAACAGCCTATTCGGAGCGTATTTGAGTACGATGTATCCTTTCTTTGCTTGCCTGCGTGTGTGAAGTTTGCTATAATTTTCCCCGTTTGCGGGCGCAGGGCGCTCGCGGGAGCGGGAAATGTATTCGTTGTTGCTTGCGCTCATCTATCTTGCCTTCATCAGTCTCGGGCTGCCCGACTCTCTGCTCGGAGCGGGCTGGCCGACGATGTACGGCGAACTCGGCGTCCCTGTGTCCTATATGGGCATCGTGTCCATGGTCATTTCGGGCGGGACGATCGTCTCCAGCCTGATGTCGGACAGGCTGACGCGCAAGTTCGGTGCAAGAGTGGTGACGGTGGTCAGCGTATTTCTGACTGCGGGAGCGCTCTTCGGCTTTTCTTTTTCCGACCGCTTTTGGATGCTCATCCTGTTTTCCGTCCCGTACGGGCTGGGCGCGGGCGCCATCGACGCAGCACTCAACAATTACATCGCCCTTCACTATTCCGCACGCCATATGAGCTGGCTGCATTGCTTTTGGGGAGTGGGCACCATTGTCAGCCCCTTCATCATGAGCTATGCGCTGACTTCCTCCACATGGAATGACGGTTACCGCATCGTAGGCTATATCCAGCTCGGGATCGCCGTACTGCTGCTCGTGACGCTTCCCGTGTGGAAGATCCACAAAAAGACGGATGCCGTCGAGCAGAAGAGCATAGGGCTCATCGGCGCGTTGAAGATCAAGGGCGTGCCCTTCATCCTCATCGGGTTTTTCGCCTATTGCGCGGCGGAAGCGACAGCCATGCAGTGGGCGAGCACCTATTTCGTCGAGGTCAAACAGATCTCGGAGGCGCAGGCGGCGCAGTTCGCATCCCTGTTTTACATCGGCATAACGGCGGGGCGGTTCCTGAGCGGTTTTGTCTCTGCGAAGATAGGGGACAGAAGGATGATCATCATAGGCGCGAGCGTGCTGACGTTAGGCATCATCCTGCTCGTCATACCCGTGACCGCACCCGCGCTCTCGCTTGCGGGGTTCGTCATCATAGGGTTCGGGTGCGCGCCCATTTATCCCAGCATCATACATTCCACTCCCGCCAATTTCGGAGCGGAAAACTCGGGGGCGATCATCGGCATCCAGATGGCGAGCGCCTATGTGGGATCGACATTCATACCTCCGCTGTTCGGACTCATCGGCAATGCGACGGATTTCGCGATATTGCCGCTTTATCTCATCGTTTTCGTGGTTTTAATGCTCGTTATGACGGAATTGACCTTCCGCACCGCAAAGAAACGCACCCGCGAAGAAGCATCAATTTGACCGCATTTCCGCAGGCGTCATCGGCGACGTGAAATACGTCGCTTGTGGCGGAATGTGCGGCGCGGAGCGGCGCTCCCGTCACCTTCGATGTGCTCAAAACGCCTGCCTCCGACGGAAAGATTTCGCGCTCCTGCGGGGGTATCATCGGGTCGTGAAAGTGTACGTCGAGGTGGTGCTCTTAAACAATCTCGCATTGGACGCGCTCATCGCTTATGCGGTGTTGATCCTGCGCAGGCGCAAGGTGCGGAAATTGCGTTTTTTATCCGCCGTGGCGGTGGGCGCCGCAGTCGCGACGGCTTATCCGCTGTTGCCCGAGTGGGCAGAGATCGTCGTGCGGGTGATGCTCGCGCCCGTAATGGCAGCGCTTTTCGAAAAACATCACGGCATAAAGGACTACATAACTTCGCTCGCGCTGTTCTGCGCGGTGACATTCGCACTTGGCGGCACTGTCGCCGGAGCGAGCTATCTCATCGGCGTGGATCTCAACGGCTATCTGATCCTTGCCGTCGTTGCCGCCGCAGCATTGATGACTCTTGTTGGCGCGCGCTGTATAGTGCGGGCGGGGGCGAAAATGCGCAGACGGGTGTGCCGCGCGAATATCGTGGTGGACGGCAAGGAGTTCCGTGCCGAGGCGCTCTGCGACACCGGAAATGCGCTTACGGACCCCGTGAGCGGATTGCCCGTCATCATCGTGTCCGAGAGCTTTGCGGAGGGCGTCGGCGGCTGGCACGGCAAAGAAAGAAGCAGGATGATAGAAGGATTTGTGGAGCTCTCCACGGTGAGCGGCGGCGCGAGCCTGCCCATCGTCAAGGTGGACGGGGTGCGCGTGGGCGGCAGGGAAACGCAGGCGTATGCCGCGCTTTCGGAACGCAACTTCGACGGATATGAGGTGATATTGCAAAACACGATGTTTTAGCTCGCGGAGATCGGGGATCGCGGAGACGAAGGCGGCGTGCGGAACTGCAAGTGCCGCCGTCGGAAACTCGGGACGGACGACAGCCTTCACCTGTATCGCCCGTTCCCGCTCCCGCCGAACTGCGGGGCAAAGGAGATGGGATGAAAAGCAAGCTCAGGGAACTGATAGGAAGGATATTGCGCTTTTTGGGCATATCGCCTTCGTGCGAAGTGAACTATGTGTCCGGCGGTGAGACGCTGCCGTCGCCGATGACGCCGGAAGAAGAGGCGAAGACGCTGAAAGAGTATGCGGAAGGGAGCGAAGAAGCGCGCCTGAAGCTCATCGAGCGCAATCTCCGTCTAGTCGTGTACATAGCCAAGAGGTTCGACAACACCGGCGTCGATCTCGAAGACCTGATCTCGATCGGTACGATCGGGCTGATAAAGGCAGTGGGCAGCTTCAAGCCCGACAAGAACATCAAACTTGCCACGTTCGCTTCGCGCTGCATAGAGAACGAGATCCTTATGCATTTGAGAAAGACTTCCAGACTGCGGGCGGAAGTCAGCCTGGACGAGCCGCTCAATGTGGATTGGGAGGGCAACGTTCTGTTGCTGTCCGATGTGTTGGGGACGGAACCGGACGCCATCTACCGCGACGTAGAGCAGTCTGCGGAGAGAGAGATGCTGCGCGAAAGTTTTTCCCGCCTGCCCGAAAGGGAGAGAAAGATCGTCGAACTGCGTTTCGGACTCGGCGGCAAAGAGGAAATGACGCAGAAGGAGATCGCGGAAATGATGGGGATCTCGCAGTCCTACATCTCGCGGTTGGAGAAAAAGATCGTCTCTTCGCTGAAAAAGGAGATCGCAAAGCTCGGCTGACAGCCGGCGGAAGGGCACCACAGTTTGCGGCGCACGACGGGCTAATATGGGAATAAAAGGGAGCACAATGAGCAAACTATTCTAAAATAAGGCGAAAAGTATAATACAATTCGGCGTTTTTAAGAATACTTTGACCCAAAATGCCGCCGATCACACCTCCTACATAACGAATGTGCAGGAGGTTTTTTATGCGCAAAGTTACGATATGCGGGATAGACACGGGCTCCCTTCCGCGGCTCACCGCTGCGGAGAGCGATGAACTACTGAGACGCATCGCCGAAGGAGATTGTGAGGCGAAAGAGCGCTTTCTCAGCGCGAATATCCGCCTGGTGCTTTCCGTGGTCGGAAGGTTCTCCGCTGCGCAGGAGAGCGCGGACGACCTTTTTCAGGCGGGCATGGTCGGGATGATGAAGGCGCTCAACAATTTCGACCGTTCCCTCGGGATGCGTTTTTCCACCTATGCCGTCCCTATGATAATAGGGGAGATACGCCGCACCCTCCGCGACAGGACGGGCGTCAAAGTGCCGCGTTCCCTCCGCGATCTTGCGTATAAAGCTCTGAAAGCGCGCGAAAAGATCGTGGAGAGCACCCTGAAAGACCCCGGGATCACGGAGATAGCGGAGGAGATCGGCGCGGGTATGCGCGAAGTTGCGTGCGCCCTCGACGCCGTGAGTGAGCCAGTATCCTTTTTCGAGCCCGCGTTTTCCGATGAAGAGGACGGGATGCAGATCCTGGATCAGATCTCCGACGACAGGGAAAACGCCGACGTCTGGTCGGAGCGCATTTCGCTTGCCGAAGCGCTGAAAGAAGTGCCGGAAAGGGAGCTGTCCGTGCTCAAAATGCGCTATTTCGACGGCAAAACGCAGAATGAGATAAGCGACAGGATAGGGGTGAGCCAGGCGCAGGTGAGCAGATTGGAAAAGTCCGCCGTCGCCCGTTTGCGCAAACTTATGGGGTGATGAAAATCCGCACTGTCCAGTGCGGATGAGTGAACATAAATGTTCTGCGGTGCTCGCGGCGTATCCGGTTTGCCGTGCCGCAGTATGGCTGCCGCCGCACGGTTGCGCCTAGAAGAGCACTTTGAAGCGTATGCGCGCAAAGAAGACTCGCATATGAGCCGAAAGTTCGGCGATCTTTTGCCGCAAAGCCGTCGTTTTTACGGCGGGAGCGCATTTTTTGCCGCATTCCGCGGGAACGCTTTTGCAAGGGGATGCGGCGCTCTTTCTCTCTTCCGGCGCGGGAGCGCGGCGAGGGGCTGCGGTGCGGTCATTGCGGCATATAATTTTCGTCATCGTCTTCCCCCTCTTTGCACACCGAGACGCCGCCGACCATCTCTACGAGTATCACGTCTCCGCCGATCTTCACGATGTTGTTCCAAGGCACGAAAAGGTTGTCCGAGGACGTAAAGCTTTTAAAAAAGCTTTTTTTGCCGGGAACGACCAGCCCCAATATCCTGCCGTATGCGGTGAAGACCATGTCGCAAGCGTGCCCCAGCTGTCTGCCGTCCGCGACATTGACCACTTGTTTTTCGGCGAGTTCGGCGAAAGTGTACTGTTTGACGTTCATACAAAACCTTACGCACTCCTGCCGGGCTTTATGCCGAAAGTTGTTTTTTTTGTCAGATTCTTTACATTGCGGCGCGTTTATTGTATAATTTATACAATATCTCAGCGAGGCACGACTATGAAATGCATCTATTGCGGCTGCATGGACAGCAAGGTCATCGACAGCAGACAGAACGAAGAGGGCACTTCCATACGCCGCCGCCGCGAGTGCGAGAGCTGCGGCAAGCGTTTTACCACCTATGAGACGGTGGAGAGCACCCCGATCCTCGTCATCAAAAAGGACGGCAGCCGTCAGACTTTCGACCCCGCAAAGGTCAAAGTCGGCATCATGAAAGCGTGCGAGAAACGCCCCATCTCCATGACCGCCATCGACAAGATGGTCGCCGACATCCAGCGCAAACTCCTGAATTCGCTGGAGCAGGAAGTTTCCTCAAAGTATATCGGCGAGCTTGTGATGGAGCAGCTGCGCGACGTGGACGACGTCGCCTATGTCCGTTATGCTTCCGTGCACCGCCAGTTCAAGGACATCAACACCCTTCTTACCGAGATAGAGGAGCTTGTCAAATTGAAGGATCAGCTTTCGGACAAAAAGAAGTGAGCGCCCGTCGGGCGGCTATCTTTTCTGTCCGAAAAACATTCCGAAACTTATGAAAACGGAGCTTTGCTCCGTTTTTCTGTTGCGTTTTTCCCGGACGGTCTGGCATAAAATAGCAAAAGACGGCATCCGGAAAATCATGTCGGGGCGCAAGAAAGCAAAAAAGAACGCCCCTACGGTTGCGTATCGGCAAGGCATTTTCGCGGAAAAAACATCCTCGAGATCGAATATAAATGGCGGTATGCCGTGCGGAAAGGGTGGAGAGGGCGGCTCCGGGCAAGAGATTTTCGAGAGATTTTTTGAGAAAGCGGCGCAGGCAATAGTATACATATTGCCAATGCGTTTTCGCGAAAGCGCCGAAAAGAATGTCTTTATGGTTGCATATTGAGGGCGGTATGCCGTGCGGAAAGGGTGGAGAGGGCGGCTCCGGGCAAGAGATTTTCGAGAGATTTTTTGAGAAAGCGGCGCAGGCAATAGTATACATATTGCCAAGGCGGTTTTGCGGAA
>CASDRL010000074.1 GCA_949283145.1 uncultured Clostridia bacterium
GGTGTAACACCCTCGCAAGGGGGTGTGGGGGAAGTCCCCCACAAAAGAGAACGAAACGCCGCCGCGGAAGCTCGGCATCCGCGGCGGCGTTTTGGGTGTTTTCGTTATTTTTTGTAGGAGTCGATGAGGGCTTGGAAGGCGGGGAGTGAGCGCACGATCATATCGTAGCTGACGCAATATGAGATGCGGACATACCCGGGGGCGCCGAAGGAATCACCGGGGACGATGAGGAGCCCGTAGTTTTTCGCGCGGTCGGAGAAGGCGCCGGCGTCAGGCTCGAGGGAACGGACGAAGAGATAGAAGGCGCCGTCGGGGTGCACGCAGTCATATCCCATCCCGGTGAGAGAGGAGTAGATGAGGTCGCGGTTGCGGCGGTATGCCTCGATGTCGGGCTTCTCGTTCACGCAGGCGGCGGCGATATATTGGAACATGGCGGGCGCGCAGACGTAACCTTGCGCTCTGCCTGCGCCGCAGACGGCGGCGTAGACCGCGTTCGCCTCATAAAGACGCGGAGAGACGGCGATGTAGCCGATGCGTTCTCCCGGCATGGAGAGGGACTTGGACCAGCTGTAACACACCACGGTGTCGGGGTAGACGTTCATGAGATAGGGCACTTCGATGTCGTCGTAGACCAGCTCGCGGTAAGGTTCGTCGGCGATGAGCACGATGTGGGTGCCGTTTTCGGCGGACTTTTCGCGGAGGATGGCGGCGATGCGCTCGATGGTCTCGCGGGTGTAGACGGTGCCGGAGGGATTGTTGGGGGAGTTGACGATGATGCCTTTGGTGTGCGGAGTGACCGCCTTTTCGAGGGCGGTGAGGTCGGGCGCGAAGGTCTTCTCGTCAAAGGGGACGACGACGGGAGTGCCGCCCGCCGCGGACACGAACACCGCGTATTCCGGGAAATAGGGGGCGAGCAGGATGAACTCGTCTCCCTCTTCGCAGAGGGCGTTCAACGTGACGGTGAGGGACGCCGCCGCGCCGCAGGTCATATAGATGAGGTCGGGGGTGACGCCCGCAGAAAAACGCGCGTTGATGTTGTCCGCAACGGCTTTTCTGACATTGGCGTCGCCCTGCGCCGAGGTGTAGCCGTGCAAAGCGGTGTTGTCGGGCATGGCGAGCAGCTTCTCCGCCGCGGCTTTCACGCCGTCGGGCGCGGGGACGTTGGGGTTGCCGAGAGAGAAGTCGTACACCTTGTCGGCGCCGACTTCGGCGGCTCTCTTTTTGCCGAACTCGAAAAGGTCTCTGATGACGGAGCGGTGACTGCCCAGCTCGTACATGGTCTTGTTGTACATCTCTGCCTCCGAATATGCGCGGGTGCGCGCGTTTAACGGATTGATTATAGTCCTTTTTGCGGCGCATAGCAAATGTTTTTGCGGCGGCGCGCTCCCTCTTGCGCGCGGCGGCGGGAGGGGAGTATAATATCATCGTGCCGAGCATGCAGGGCAGGGTTCGTATCCTTCCCGTTCGACATACTTGCGGGGCATGGGTGGGAGCGATCCCGAAGGAGAAAGTATGGACGGAAATATCGCGAAACTTAAAAATGTCATCGACGGGGCGGAGCGCGTCGTCCTCTTCACCGGCGCGGGGTTCTCCGTGCCCAGCGGCATCCCCGATTTCAGGAGCGCGGGCGGCATCTATGAAGGAAAATTCGCGGGATACAGCGCGGAGTATATGCTCTCGCACGAGTGCCTCGTCCTGCATCCCGAGCTCTTTTTCGATTTCTACAAGAGCAAGATGCTTTATCCCGATGCGCAGCCAAACGCCGCACACCTCTATTTTGCCGAGCTCGAAAGACATGGCAAGCTCCTTTCCGTCGTCACGCAGAACATCGACGGGCTGCATCAGGCGGCAGGCTCCGAGCGCGTGTGGGAGTTGCACGGCAGCGTCAAACGCAACCGTTGCTCCAAGTGCGGCGCGCGGTATGACGAGGCGTTCGTCCTTTCCTCCGAAGGCGTCCCCAAGTGCGAAAAGTGCGGCGGCATCGTCCGTCCCTGCGTCGTCCTCTACGGCGAAAGCCTGGATCAGGGCGTGCTCGAGGGCGCCATCCGCGACATCTCGCGCGCGGACGTTCTCATCATCGCGGGTACGTCGCTCGCGGTCTATCCCGCCGCAATGCTCCCCGATTATTTCAACGGGCGCGAACTCGTCCTCGTCAACAAGACCCCCACCGCCCGCGACGGCATCGCCACCCTCACCGTCTACGGCGACGTCGCCGAAGTCTGCCGCTCACTTTCGGGCGTATGATCTTGGCGGGGCTCTGCCGGATGTCCAAGGGGCTCCGCCCCTTGACCCCGCGAGGGGCATTATGCCCCTCGACCCCAAACTTTTATA
>CASDRL010000075.1 GCA_949283145.1 uncultured Clostridia bacterium
AAAACGCCGCAGGCAATAGTTTACATATTGGCAAGGCGTTTGACGCAGGCGGGGCGGAAAAGATCCGCCTTCTCACGCTCGGCTGTTCGGAGCGTCCATCGCAGCGAAAGGGTGAGTGTCCGCGTTTTCGGCGAGAGATTTTTCGTCCCGGCAAGGAAAACGCCGCAGGCAATAGTTTACATATTGGCAAGGCGTTTGACGCAGGCGGGGCGGAAAAGATCCGCCGTAAACCGAACGCGAACTCTTTCGATGCGATAAAATAATAATAGAAAACCGCTGTGATGTCAATCACAGAGCGGCGGTTGCTCGAAGAGCAGGTTCAATTTCCCGTGTGTCGAAACTCCCCCGTGACGACAGCGGCGCGATCAATAATCGCGCACGCCGAGCAGGAAATCCACCGAAAGGTTGAACGCCTTTGCGATGAGATAAAGATTCTCCGCCGTGGGCTGTTTCTTGCCGCTGCGCCAATAGGAGACGCAGGCGGCGGTGACGCCGATGGTGGCGGCAAATTGCCGCTGAGAGATCTTTTCCTCACGAAGGAACTCCGACAGACGTTCCGCAAACTTGTTATTCATACCAAAATTATTTTTCAAGAATTAAATAAAGTCACTCTTTTTAACCATGTTTTACTATATTTTAATGATTATGTAATGTTAGTTTAATGCAAGTGTGTACAAAGCTCAACGGGAAGTGCCTATGCAGCCCGATCGGCATGGCTTTCCCGTCTGCTTTTTTCGCCGCGCGGCAACGAAAAGCGAGTGCAAAAAACATCTCCGGAACATTGCTCACATATGCTTTCGTATGCGGCAGGCTGCCAAAGTTTGTTTTCTTTACATAGGCACGGTGATCGGCGCGGGCTTCGCTTCCGGAAGGGAGATCGCGCTCTTTTTCGGCGGGTCGTCCCCCCTGTGCGTGGCTGCGGCGGCGCTTTTCATGGCTGTGCCCGAAGCTCTCTTCCTCTTTGCGGGGAAAAGGGGGCTGCTGCCCTGCGGCATCGCGGTCAAGACAGGGGTGTTCATCGCCGCATTCTCCTCCGTCGCCGCCATGCTCGCAGGATGCGAACTCGCGCTCAACGACCTCACGGGTGCGGCGGGGCTCGGCGCGCTCGCCGCCGTTGCCGCAGGGGTGCTCGTCACGATGGGCACCGAAAAAATGAAGCTCGCCAACTCCCTGCTCATCCCCCTCCTCATCGCTCTTTTGCTCGCGGTCTACGTCAAGAGCGGCGCACCCGTTTTCGGCGGAACATTCTCTCTGTTGAAATCCCTTCACTACGCAGGTCTTGACGTCCTCATCGGCGGGATGATCGTCGCAAAGGAAGGGAAAAAGCTCTCTCCGAAACAGATCGTTTTCACCTGCGCGCTCAGCGCACTCTTCCTTGCCGCGATCCTCTTTGTACTCCAAAACATAGTTTTAAGTGACGGAATGCACTCTTCAATGCCCGTTTTGGCGGTTGCCGAGAGTGTCGGGCTGAAAATCGCCGCAGGTGTGCTCATCGTCATAGCCGTGTTCACCACGCTGGTATCCTCCCTCGACATCCTCACGGACAGCACGGTGGGCGCGCTTGCCGCATTTGCGCGGACATCCGTCAAACAGGATCCCCTCCGCCGCGCCGCGGCATGGCTATCATCGCACCGCTCCGCCGCGGTCTTCCTCTGCCTTGCGGCGCTCTATCCCGTGAGCTTTTTCGGCTTCGAGAACATCGTCACCTCGCTCTACCCTTTCGTCGGGCTGTGCGGTGTGATCATGACCGTGCTGACCGCGGGAAAGATGCTGCTGCACGCCCTCGACAAAAGGCGGGGCGGACGGAAACACGGGAAACCCCGCAAAACGGGGGCGTTGACATTTGAAGGGGAAGATGCAGGCATCCCGAAACACGACGGCATGGCGGCGCATTCCGCCCGAAAATGAAAAGGCGGGCAAACGCCCGCCGGGATCACGGTTCAAAGTTCAGTGGTGATGATGGCAGCCGCAGTCGGGGTCGTCGCAGTCGTCCTCGTCTTCATCGTCGTCTTCGGCTCCGCTCCTGTCCGCGAACATCTCCTCAAACGGAGATCGGCGGCTGTCCGTCTCGGGCTCGTCCAGACCTTTGAGGTAGCGGTAGAAGGGATCGTCCGAAAAGTCGGTGTCGTCCGTCCAGTCGCCGCCGAGCTCCTCGACCGCATTGCGGACTTCCATATACTCGTTGTAATTCAGCTCATACTCCTCCGCAAAACTTTTGAGGACGTCTATGGCGCGCTCGTCGCCGTAGCCGCCGAGCAGCCTCGCGAAAAGGGCGACATCGTCTCCCCTGTAAAGACAGCTCACCAGCCCCATATAAACGGCGGGATTGCCCTTGTAGCCCGCGAGGATCTCGATGAGCATCTTGTTGGTGTCGCCTTCGGTGGTGTAGAATTTCTCTATCATCTCATCCACGATCTCGTCGCAGTCCTCGAGGAGATACTCGTACGCTTCCAGGCGCTTTTCGTAAGGCAGAGATTCGTCCGTGAGCACGGCGAGCATCGCCGTCATTTCCTCTTTAGTCTTCATAGTCGCCGTCGTCTCCGAAAAAGATCTTTTTGTACTTGTAATAGGAGCGCTCGTTGAGCCCGTAACGCTCCATCGCGTCCTCGTCGGGATCCGGATCGTCGGCGTAAACTCTCGCGAGGAGCACCCCGATCATGGTCTCTTCGCTGCGGAGCATCGCGATCTTTTTGCCGTTCTTGGTCTTCCAGGCGATGTCGCGGCCGCCGAGTTTGAAGCCGGCGAGCTCGTCGATTATGCCGGCGAGCCTTTCGAGATAGACTCCGGGCGTCTCGTCCGTATAGACGATGTCGCAAGCGGCGCGGTAGACGGCGTTATGCAAGTGTTTGGGGAGCACCCGATAGGTGCGCGGGAGCACGAAATCGACGCGTTTGAACCTGTTCTGCGTGACGATGTCGAACTCCATGCTCGTCCCGCCGCCGAGAAGGTGATCGAGGATGATCGCCATCGCGTCGAAGGAAAGGTCGAGACCTATGAGTCTGTCGCGGAAGAGTTTTTCCACCGTGCGGTTTGTGACGCGTGAGACACACAGCAGCGTGGGACAGGCGACGGCGTCGGGCGCATGATAAAGCACCCAGCGGAGAGCCTCGTTGAACTGCACGTCGTATGCCAGGGCGTCGCGGATGGCGCTCGCCTCTTCCGTCACGCACACGGAGCGCACCTTGTTGACGAATTCGAGAGTCGCGGCGCGCGGCCAGTCGTGCCCGTACGGCACCCTGCTCGGTTCGTCGCGGAAAAGTTTGAGATAATAACCCGCAGGACAATAGACCCCGTAGATGTTGTTGAGCGCCGTCATCGCCCGGACGGCTTCGGTTTTTCTGCCGAGGTTCCAGAGCGCCTCGGACCTGTACATCTCGCTGAACTGCTTGAAACGGGAATTGCCGCTCACAGTCTCGGCGGCGCGCAGAACGTCCGCGTCCCTCACCCGCGCGATGAGCATGGGCATGACTTTGAGCGCGATCTCGACGGGGAGCTTTTCCGTCGCCATGATCTCGTCGAGAAGAGCGTCCGTCTCCTCGTCGCGCTCCTGCACGCTGTATGCCGTGGCGAGAGTCGCCTTGTTGTCGAGGGAAGGATCCTCCTTCACCATCTGCTCTGCGAGTGCGACCACCTTGTCGAAATCGCCTTTCGCGAACAGGCAGAGCGTCTTTATGCGCTGCGCGGTGGTGCGATACGGCTCAGGGGCGTCCCCCATTTCGTCCACCGCCCTCATCGCGCCTTCGAGGTCGTTGTCGGCGAGAGCTTCGTTTGCGTAATAAAGCTGAGTCTCGTAAAATTCCGCGTCCGCCTTTTTCGCCATGCGGAATTTCGGTTCGCCCTCGCTGTCCGCAGCCGCGAACACGGCGCTGTCGTCCTCTCCGAGACAGCAAAGATAATATGCCGCGGCCTCGGCGTCCCCCTGTTCGAGCGCGTTGGAACAGAGCTGCCACAGGGCGCCGTCCTCCTCGTCCTCGGAACGGGCTTTGGACATCGCGACATACAAAACCGCGTTGGACACGTCCAACGCGCGAAGTTCGGCAAAAGCGCAGCCGAGTGCGGTGTAGGAAGCGCAGTCGTCATCCAGCCCGCATGCGGTCTTGAAATAGCCTATCGCCTTTTCGGCTTTGCCTTCCGAGAGCGCACGCACCCCGAGCTCGTGATAATCCGCGCTGCCAAGCTTGAAATCGATTATTTTTGCCATCTACGCCTATTTTTTCTTCTTTTTCTTTTTGGGATTGACGTAAGGTTTGGGCTGTTGTTTCGCGTTGTTTTTCTTCTTGCCGGAGCCGTTCTGCCTCGCCTGTCCCTCATGTGCGGATTCATTGCGGACGGCGTTCTTCGGCGCCCCCGTCCCGCCGCCTTTGCGGTCGCGCAGAGCGAGCAGCTTCTTCTTGTCGGTGTATGCTTTCAGCGCCTTGCACTTGGTCATGCCGCGGTCGGCGAAAGCCGTCCAGCACTGCGCCCAATAGATGAATCCGACCAACAGCATCGCGACGCAGATGATGATGGCGAAGATGTTGTTGATCATAAGGAGCAGCAGCGGCGCCGCAGAGAGCACTCCGCAGATGACCGTCGTGAAGGGGTTGTTGACGATGAGGACGATGGCGTCCTTGAAGGTGTCTTTCAGCGACATGCCGTAGGTGGCGAAGAGACACATCATCACCATGGGCACGGTGAGAAGGGGCGCTCCGAAGATGAAGGAGAGCACCACCGCCGCCATAGTGCCGGCGTTTGCGGTGCCGAGCTGCTCACAGGTGAGCTGATGGATGAGTGCGGTGCCCATCGCAAGCGCGATGAGGATGCCGACAGTGCCCACCAGCAGATATTTCCACCAATATTTGGCAAAGCCCATGAAGAAGGTGCGGGTGGTGCGTTTGTAAAAGTCCTGATAATAGGCGCGCTTCGCGCAGTAAAAGAGACCCGCGATGAACGGGAGCGCGATGATGCCCGCGCCCGCAAGCATCATGAGGAAGGGCTGATATACGTCCCAATAGAGCGTCGCTACGGAGAGGGCGATGTTGTCCCCGCCCGGATGCAGACCGATGCCCACGTTCTGCATGAAGTTGTAGCCGCTGCCCATGACATAGTTCTCGAAGAAAGGCGCGGCGACCAGGAACACGAGCATGAACACCAGCGCCGCGGGCGCGAACCAGAGCGCGCCTCTCAGCAGCAGCGAAAAATTGGAGCGCACGACCGCGCCCGCTTTTTTGAAATATCCTTCGGGATATTCTTTCTTTATCCTAGCCTCCGTCATACCTGCGACGACTATCTTCGCAGGCTCCTCCGGTTCGACGACCACATCCGCGTCCACAAAGTATTTGCCGAGCAGGAAATGCGGCTCTCTGGCGGGCTTTGCCGCCGCTTGGTTTTGATTTGCCATAACAGCTCCTTTGCTAAACTGCGTATATTGTACACTAACACGAAACAAATATCAAATCAATAAAATGAATTGCGGAAGAATTGTGAAATTTCACGCCCGCCGCCGCGTACAAGCGCAGAAATTGTCGCGGAGTTCAGGTTTTTTATTGACAATCCGCCCCCGCGTACATATACTTTTTATTAACAATAGAATGAAAGGTAAGGGGATACAGGAGGTAATATGAAAAAATTCAACATCGCCGTCGTAGGCGCGACCGGCATGGTCGGCAACAAGTTCCTCGAAGTGCTGACCGAAAGACAACTCCCCGTTGACAACTACTATCTCTTCGCTTCCGCAAGAAGCGCGGGCAAGCAGATCGACTTCATGGGCAAGCCGCACACCGTCATCGAGCTCACGGAAGAGAACGTGATGGCTCTGAAAGGCAAGGTGGACTTTGCTCTCTTCTCTGCGGGCGCGGGCACTTCGGCGAAATTCGCTCCCGTCTTCGTCGAAGCGGGCGCGGTGGTCGTGGACAACAGCAGCCAATGGCGCATGTACGACGACGTCCCCCTCGTCGTCCCCGAGGTCAACCCCGAGGACGTGAAGTGGAACAAAGGCATCATCGCCAACCCCAACTGCTCCACCATCCAGGCGGTGGTGGCGCTCAAACCCCTCTATGACACCTTCGGCATCAAGCGCATCGTCTACTCCACCTATCAGGCGGTCTCGGGCGCGGGCGTCGCGGGATACAACGACCTCAAGAACGGCGTCGCGGGGGAAGCTCCCAAGAAGTTCCCCTACCCCATCGCCTTCAACATGCTCCCGCACATCGACGTCTTCCTCGACAACGGCTACACCAAAGAGGAGTGGAAGATGATCGAGGAGACCAAGAAGATCCTGCACGATCAGTCTCTCAGGATCACCGCCACCACGGTGCGCGTCCCCGTCTTCCACGGTCACAGCGAGTCCATCAACGTCGAGTTCAAGAAGCCCTGCACCAAGGAAGAGGTGTTCGACTGCCTCTCCCACTTCCCGGGGCTAGTGCTGATGGACGACGTCAAGAACAACGTCTACCCCATGCCCATCCTCGCAGAGGATCACGACGAAGTGTTCGTGGGCAGGGTGCGCATCGACGAGAGCGTCGAAAGCGGCGTCAACATCTGGTGCGTGGCGGACAACATCCGCAAGGGCGCGGCGACCAACGCCGTTCAGATAGTGCAGCTTCTCATCAACAACGCTTTGGAGGCATAACATGATTTTCAAGGGTACGGCAACGGCGCTCATCACGCCGTTCACACGCGACGGAGTGGACTTCGAAAGCCTGGACCGCATCCTCGACGACCAGCTTGCGGGCGGCGTCGACGCAGTGGTGGTGCTGGGTACGACCGGCGAGCCCGCAACGATGACCATGGCGGAAAAACGCGCGGTCATCGAGTTCGCGGTGAAAAAGCTCAAGGGCAAACTCCCCGTCATCGTGGGCACGGGCGCGAACTCCACGGCTGCCGCCGTCGAGATGTCCGTCACGGCGGAGAGCCTCGGCGCAGACGCGCTGCTCCTCGTCACGCCCTACTACAACAAGGCGACGCAGAAGGGGCTCATCGCGCACTTCACCGCCGTTGCGGACGCCGTGCACACACCCATTATCTGCTATAACGTGCCGGGGCGCACGGGCGTGAATATGCTCCCCGCCACCTTTGCCGAGCTTGCGGAACACCCCAACATCGCCGCCATCAAGGAAGCGAGCGGGAATATGGAACAGATCGAGGAAGCCATCCGCCTCGCGGGTGACAAAGCCGTGGTGTACAGCGGCGACGACGGCATAACCGTCCCCGTCATGGCGATGGGCGGCATGGGCGTCATCAGCGTCGTGAGCAACGCGGCGCCCCGCTTCACCTCCGAGATGACCTCCGCTTTCCTCTCCGGCGACCTCAAAAAAGCCGCGAAGATGCAGCTTGAGATGCTGCCCTTCGTGCGCGCGATGTTCTGCGAGGTCAATCCCATCCCCGTCAAGAAGGCGATGCAGCTCCGCGGTCTTTGCAACGGCATCCTCCGCCTGCCTCTCACCGAGATGACGGCGGAAAACGCGGCGAAGCTGGAAAAGCTGATGCCCGCTTTTGTTTGAAGATATGATAAAGATCGCGATCTCCGGCGCGGCGGGCCGCATCGGACGCACCATCTATAAGTCCCTCATCGGTTCGACGGAGTTCGAGCCCGTCTTCGGCGTTGACGTGGGCGGCGCGGACGACCTGCCCTACCCCGTCTACAAGAGCTTTGCGGCGTCCCCCCTCGACGCGGACGTCGTCATCGACTTCTCCTCTCCCGCGGCGCTCGACGACATCCTCGCCTACGCCGCCGAGAAGAAGTGCCGCCTCGTCCTTGCCACCACGGGCTACACCCCGGAGCAGGAAAAGCGGGTGGAATATGCCGCAAACGAGGTGCCCGTCTTCCGCGCGAGCAACATGTCCCTCGGGGTGAATCTGCTCGGGAACCTTGCAAAAGAGGCGGCGAAGTTCCTCGGCGAGGACTACGACATCGAGATCGTGGAGACCCACCACAACCGCAAGCTGGACTCCCCCAGCGGCACTGCGCTCACTCTCGCGAACGAGATCAATTCCGTCCGTGACAATTCCCTCGTCTACACCTACGGCAGACACGAGGTCAAGCACCGCAGGGAGCAAAACGAGATCGGCATCCACGCCGTGCGCGGCGGCACCGTCGTCGGCAAGCACGAGATCATGTTCCTCGGCACGGGTGAGGTCATCACCCTCATGCACGAGTCCGAGAACAAGGAAGTCTTCGTAAGAGGCGCTCTGAGAGCCGCGAAGTTCCTCATGGACAAGCAGTCCGGGCTGTATGACATGACTTCCATCATAGCGCAGAACTATGCCGTCACTTCCGTCTCTACGGAAAAGGACGTCGCTTTGGTCACTCTGCCCCGCATCTCATTTGACGGCTTCCTCACCCTGCTTGACACCATCAAGCGCAACGACATCAACCTCGACATGATCAGCCACCACTTCAACGAGGACGCGACCGTCGCCGTCTCCTTCACTCTGGGGGACGTCGACGTCAAAAAGGCGGAGGGGCTCATCCCCGCCGACATCCCGTCCTCGACGGTGCGCGGCGCGGCGAAGATCACCACGGAAGGCGCGGGCATGCAGCACAGGAGCGGCGTTGCGGCGGACGTACTTTCCGCCCTCAGCGACGCGGGCGCGAAGGTGCTCTCCATCACGACGTCGGAGACGCAGATCTCCTGCTGCATAGACGCAAAGTCCCTTCCCGCGGCGGAAGCGGCAGTCAAGAAATATTACGGCATAAAGTGAGTGAAGGGGACATTTCCCTCTCATTACTGCCCGCCCCGTCGACCGACGACATGTGCGGAAGAAACACAAAACGGAATATCAAACGACAAAAAACGCGGCTTAAAGCCGCGTTTTTGCATTATTCGTCATTTTTCGACTTTGTTCGTCGGTTTATGCGACGAGTCGCTCAGTCATGCCGCAGGCGCGGTTGCGCCTTGCGATGACGTGAATCTCAGTCCTCTTCATCCGCGGCTGCGAGCGCCGCATCTTCCTCCGGAACTTTACCCTCGCACGCCTCTGCCGCTGCCGCCGCGCGCTGTTTCGCGACCACGGGGAGGGTGATGACGCCGAAGGGGAAGCCTTCCTTCTTGAAGCCGAGGGTCTGCTCGTTCTTCACCGCGAGGATGCCCGTAAGCAGCGGGAAGGTGATGAACACCAGGGAGAGCACCAGCATGACCGCATACACCGCCCACATCAGACCGCCGTCACTGAACCAGTCCACAAATCCCTCATGGATCCTGTCCGTGCGCATGATGGCGTCAACGGCATTGAGTTCCTCGAAGGGGACGGGATCCGCCGCATAGGGGAAGATGGCGATGAAGACGTAGACGAGGGGGACGGTGAGGACGGTGGAGAACGCCGTAATGCCGATTGTCAGCCCGTCGCGCAGTTTCTTGTCCTCGATGGTGATGGCGACATTGGAGAAAAGCATTATGCCGCACGCCATGGTCAGGATGACGATGATATACTTCCCGATGAGGTTGTCTATCTCGCAGAATGCAGGGAAGAAACCGTTTGCGGGGTCTTCCTGCATGGCGTTGACGAGGAAGAGGATGCCGAGGATGATGATCGCCACCGCAAGGGAAAGCAGACCGATCTGGACTTTCTCGTTTTTCTTCAATTCTCTTTTCATGTTATCCCCCTGTCGGACGCACCGTGTGCGCTACATGGCGATATTATATTATACACATGCCCTTCGGCGCAATGATTTTATTGCCTCGCGCGCACATTAAATTAGTGGAAAAACGATAGGTTATGTATTATAATTTATTTGATTCACCCCGAACGGAGGTCGCTTTATGCTTTCGGACATCGAGATCGCAAGAAACGCCAAGCCCCGTCCCGTTGCGGACACCGCAGCCTCTCTCGGCTACTCTCCCGAGGACATCGAGCCGTACGGCAAGTTCAAAGCCAAAGTGCCCATGCCCTCCTCCGCCCCCGGAAGAGCGAAGCTCATCCTCGTCACGGCGATGAACCCCACCCCCCTCGGCGAGGGCAAGACCACGGTCAGCATCGGGCTCGCGGACGGGATGCGCAAGCTGGGTCTCAATGCCTGTCTCGCCCTGCGTGAGCCATCTCTCGGGCCCGTCTTCGGCATCAAGGGCGGCGCGTGCGGAGGCGGATATGCGCAGGTCATCCCCATGGAGGACATCAACCTGCACTTCACGGGCGACTTTCACGCCATCACTTCCGCCAACAACCTGCTCTCCGCCCTCATCGACAACCACATCAAATTCGGCAACGCCCTCGGCATAAAAGAGGTCATCTGGCGCAGGTGTCTCGACCTCAACGACCGCGCCCTCCGCGTGGTGCAGGTGGGGCTGGGCGGTCCCGTCAACGGCGTCCCCCGCGAGGACGGCTTCGTCATCACTGCGGCGAGCGAGATCATGGCGGTGCTCTGCCTCGCCTCTTCTCTTAGCGACCTCAAACGCCGCCTAGGCAACATCGTCATCGGCTACGGCGAGGACGGGCGGGAGATCCGCGCCCGCGACCTCAAAGCGGAAGAGTCCATGACCGTGCTCCTCCGCGACGCCCTCCGCCCCAACCTCGTCCAAACCCTCGAAGGCACCCCCGCCTTCGTGCACGGCGGACCCTTTGCCAACATAGCGCACGGATGCAACAGCGTCATCGCCACCCGCGCCGCCATGCAGCATGCGGACTATGTCGTGACGGAAGCGGGCTTCGGCGCGGAACTCGGCGGCGAAAAATTCCTCGACATCAAATGCAGAAAGGCGGGGCTCACGCCCTCCTGCGTGGTGCTGGTCGTCACCGCGCGCTCCCTCAAATTCAACGGCGGAGTGCCCAAAGCCGAGGCGTCACAAGAAAACGTCGAAGCGCTGAAAAAGGGCTTTGTCAACGTAAAACGGCACTTAAACAACCTGAAACGATTCTCTCAACGCGTCGTTGTAGCGATCAACCGTTTCTACGCCGACACGGACGCGGAGCTTGAAGCGCTCGCCGCGCTCTGCCGCGAATGCGGCGCGGACGCCGTCGTCACCGAAGGATTCGCAAAGGGCGGAGAAGGTGCAAAGGCGCTTGCCGAAAAGGTCGCGGAGCTCTGTGCTCTGCCCGCTCCCTCTGTCGCTTTCGCCTATCCCGACGACGCGCCCGTCGAAGAGAAGATCGCCGCCGTCGCGAAGAACGTCTATGGCGCGGGCAGCGTGAGCTGGTCGGAGGAAGCCCTCGCGCACCTTCAAAAGATCAAGTCCAATCCCGAATACGCCCGCTACCCCGTCTGCATCGCCAAGACGCAATATTCCTTCTCCTGCGACGAGAAGGCTCTCGGCGCGCCCGAAGGGTTCGATTTTCTCGTCCGCGACGTCATCCCCCGCGCGGGTGCGGAGTTCATCGTCGTCATCGGCGGCAACATGCTCCTCATGCCCGGGCTCGGCGCCTCCCCCAACACCGACCGCATCACCATCGACACCGAAACGGGCGAGATCAACGGCTTGATGTAAATTTTCGCCGCCAAGCGTTCATCTCGGCTACGCCTGCGATGAAGCGGCGACTATTTACCCCAGCCGAAAATCAAAGATTTTCACCCGGGGCCCCGGCATTCCTCGTGCTCCGCACGCGAGCGTGCTCACCGCACTTCGTCATAAATGTCGCGCTTTCACCGTGCATGCCGCTGAAAGCGCGGAAATATCCAAGGGGCTCTTCCCCTTGACCCCGGCGGGGATGTCATCCCCGCGCCCCGGGCGAACAGTCTATTCAAAGCGTGTTTGAACACGACGAAGCCCCCGTCCGAAGACGGGGGCTTTGACACAGTTATTCGCCGAATAGTACGATCAGCTCGCCTGAGGGCAATATTCGGATGAAGAACAAGGAAAAGCCCCGTCGGGAGGCGGAGCGTACACAGACGTACGTGAGCATCCACGACGGGGGCTTTGACGATGTTATTCGCCGAATAGTGCCCTCAGGTAATTATTTTTTGGAGAGGAAGAACGACGCACCCCCCGCCAAACCGCCGAGCATACCGCCGACTGCAAGCAGTGCCGCACCGGCGCCGACAACCATGACCGAGAGCTCTGCAATGCCGGGAGCCAATGCGATCGTGATGATAGCGGCGATCAGCGCAAGCACGCCCGCGACCAGCACGAGGAAACGGAACAAGCCGACATTGAGGAACATTTTGAGCACATACAGCACGAGCGTGGCGGCAACAAGGATAACGGTGATGATGGCAAATGCGACCATCGCGATCATCTTGCTGTTCTCCAGCCTGAACTCATTATATTCCTTCTGTGCCGCATCAAGCTGTTCTTCGATCATTTCATAGCCCGGCAGCCCTTCCAGCTTAGAAAGTTGCTCTTCCAACTCGTCGATCACGGACTGCATTTGCTCCATGCCCTCATTCTGCTCTTTTGCCGCGTCGAAATACTCCGAGAATGAAACTCCTTCGTCGAAATCCTCGTATTTGGACCATTGGTCAATGCTGAGACCAACGATTGAAAGCACCAGGCAGACGACAAGTACGCCCAGCACGACAAAATCGATCACGCCGATCTTTTTCTTTGCTTTTGCCATAACAATTCTCCTTTAATTTTCCCCGAGCTTCCCCTCGGATAATATACACATATTTTAACAAATGTCTCGCCCGATGTCAATATACATCTTTGGCTGACAAAGCGGGAAAGCCCTTTCGGACCGCGGCGGGAAGAGTTTTCCGCACATCTGCCCCCGGATTGTCGTATACCAGACAGGAACAGAACAGCGGCGCCCGGAACGCCCTGCGCTCCACATAAAAAAACGCATGACCGCACTGCCTATTGACAAATTTCGCCCATAATGATATATTCTTATCGGATTATGTAGGGATGAAAGGAGGATCAGTATGGCAAAAATCAATCAGAAAGCCGGCTTGCTCGGCATCATAATGGGGCTGATCGTGCTGGCAGCATGCGCACTCTCCGTCGCAGGTCTTGCGATCGAGGAATGGACGGTCTACGACATCGACACACTCCTCGGCGAGGAGACCGTCTCCGTCCCCTTCGGCGATTACAGCGATCAGATCGTCGGCGAAAAGGGCGAGAAAGTCGAAGATATGGAATGGGGCGAGATCTTCAAGGACTTTGAAAGTTCCGAGTCCCTGAAGACGGTCATGGTGGTGTTCGGCTATGTCGCCGTCATCGCAGTGTGCGCACTTGCTCTGCTCTACCTGCTGAAAATGGTGCTCAACTTCGGGCTTATGCGCTTCTTCGTCGGCATTCTCGGCATCGTGACGCTGGCAGCGGGCGCGGTGCTCACGGGCGTCACGGCATCCTATTGTGCGGATTTCATCGGCAATGCGGAGATAGCCGGACAGTCTGCCGAACTCGTGATGGGCTTGGGCGCATATTTCAGCTGCGTCGGCACGATGGCGGGCGGACTTGCCGCGGTCATCGGCGTCGCGAGAAAGTAAGCAACGAAAAAACTCATGAATAAATGACGGGCGTTCGCGCCCGTCATTTATTTTATTAATTTATCCAAAACGGCGGCTATCTCCTCCACCTTCTCCTCCGCGTCCCCGCTCTCGATGGACGCGAGCACACAGGAGTGCAGATGGGCGTTGAGCACCTCTTTGTTGACGCGGGAAAGGATGGCTTGCGCAGCCATGATCTGGTTGCTCACGTCTATGCAATATTTCTTGTCTTCGATCATCCTGATGATGCCTTCGATCTGTCCGCCCGCGGTCTTCAGCAGGCGGATGAGTTTTGCGTCGTCTCTTTGCATATCTCTCTCCTTACTCCCAATCATTTCTCCGCGACGGCGGTGACGGGATAGTCCTGCGCCTCGACGGCTGCCTTTAACGCGTCTGCGGACACGGACTCGTCCGCGCTCACGACAGCGTTCTTTTCTTCGAGTGAGACGGCGACGTCGGCGACTCCCGCGACCGCTCTCAACGCCTTCTCCACTCTGTCGGTGCAATGGCTGCACATCATGCCTTCAATGCTCAAAACATATGTTTTCATATCTGTTTCACTCCTTTGAAGTGTGTTTTCATTCATTTCGCGCTCTTGCGGGCTCTCATCGGACAGGGGCGCGGGCGCACCGTCCGAGGGCACATTCTCCTCGGGTGCGGCGCCGCTCACGGCGCCCACCGCGCACGCGCCGTCCGCACAGGCGTCCTCCGCCCTCGTCGCCTTGAAGAGGCGGAGACGGAGCGCGTTGGTCACAACGAAGATGCTGGACACGCTCATCGCCGCGGCGCCTATCATAGGGCTCAGGCGGAAGTCGAGGGGGACGTAGAGCACTCCCGCCGCGACGGGTATGCACAGGGCGTTGTAGAAGAGCGCCCAGAAGAGGTTCTGCTTGATGTTGCGGATGGTCGCACGCGAAAGTCGCACGGCGGTGACGACGTCGAGAGGATCGTCCTTTATCAGCACCACGTCCGCACTCTCCACCGCAATGTCGCTGCCGCTGCCTATGGCGATGCCGACGTCCGCGCGTGTGAGTGCGGGCGCGTCGTTGATGCCGTCCCCGACCATGGCGACTTTGCCCTGCTTTTTCAGTTCGGCTATCTTCGCCTCTTTGTCGCCGGGGAGCACCCCCGCAAAGACCTCGTCTATGCCCGCCTGCGCCGCGACGGCGCGTGCGGTGCGCTCGTTGTCCCCCGTCAGCATGACGACGCGGACTCCGAGTTTTTTGAGCTCCTGCACAGCCTGCTTCGCGTGAGGTTTGACGCGGTCGGAGGTGGCAATGAGCCCGAGATATTCCCTCTCCCTCGCAACGAGAAGCGGGGTCTTGCCCTCCTCTGAGACGCGGGCAAGTTCCGCCGAGTAACTCTCCTCGGGGACACCCGCATCCTGCATGAGCGCGGCGTTGCCCACCGCGTAACGCGCGCCGTTGACGGTGGCGGTCACGCCCTTTCCGGGCAGCGTCTCGAATCCTTCCGCTTCCGCAAACTCTATCCCCCGCGCGGCGGCATAGGCGACCACGGCTTCCCCGAGAGGGTGCTCGCTCTTGCGCTCTATCCCCGCGACCGCGGCGATGATCTCATCCGCGCGCCCGCGGAATGTGACTTCGGCGACTTCGGGAGAACCCTCCGTCACGGTGCCCGTCTTGTCGAAGACGGCGAATCTGATGTCGTGCAGCGTTTCGAGAGCTTCGCCGCTCTTGAAGAGCACCCCGTTCTCCGCGCCCTTGCCCGTGCCCACCATGACGGCGACGGGAGTGGCGAGCCCCAGCGCGCAGGGGCAGGAGATGACCAGGACGGAGACGGCACAGGTCAGCGCGTGCTCGAAGGGATATCCGCCCGCGAGCCAGCCTATCAGCGTGACCAGCGCGATGCTCATGACCACGGGGACGAACACGCCGGAGATCTTGTCCGCGATCTTAGCGATGGGGGCCTTGTCCGCGCCGGCGTCTTCGACAAGTTTGATGATCTTGCTCAGCACGCTCTCGCCGCCCACGGCGGTGACGCGCGCGGTGACGTGCCCCGTCCTGTTCACGGTGCCGCCGATGAGCTTTGCGCCCTCCGTCTTTTCCACGGGGACGCTCTCGCCGCTTATCGCGCTCTCGTCCACGAAGGCATGCCCGTCCGTGACGACGGCATCCGCGGGCACGGACATCCCCGCCTTGACGACGATGACATCGCCCGCCGCGAGAGTCTCGCTGTCCACTTCCCTTTCCTCGCCGTCGCGGAGCACTATGGCACCCTTGGGCACCAGCCCGCGCAGTCTGTCGAGCGCGTCGCCCGTGCGGCGCTTGGAGAGAGACTCGAGATATTTCCCCACCGTCACGAGCGCGAGGATCATGCCCGCAGACTCGAAATAGAGGTCGTGCAGATAGCGCTCGACGAGTGCGGTATCCCCCGCCCCCAACCCGTAGCTCATGCGGAATATCGCGAATATGCCGTAGGCAAGCGACGCCGCGGACCCGACCGCGATGAGGGAATCCATGTTGGGGGAAAGGGCGAACAGCCGCTTGAAACCGTTGATGTAGTAAGAGCGATTGACATAGATGATGGGCAGGCACAACAGGATCTGCAAAAACGCATAGGACACAGCGTTCTCCGTCCCCGTGAGGAAGGAAGGCAAGGGGGCCCCGAACATGTGCCCCATGCCGACATACATCAGCACCACCATGAAGACAAGGGAAACGATGAGACGTACGCGCATCTCTTTGGTCGCCTGCGCACGCATATCGGCACGCTCCTTCGCACCCTTGTTTTCGCGCGCGGGAGCGCCGCTCCCCTCCTCGGGCGCGGCGCCGTAACCCGCCTTGACGACGGCTGCGACGATGTCCTCCGCCGAGAGCACACTCTCGTCATACTCCGCCGTCATCGAATTGGTGAGCAGATTGACGGACGCGCGCCGCACGCCCGCGAGCTTGCTCACCGCATTCTCGACATGGGCGGAACACGCCGAACAGGTCATGCCCGTAACAACAAATTTCGTCTTGGTCATACGCTCCTCAGACACCCCACGGGGGTGTAGTGTATATCATTGTACACCTCCTCTCGGTTTTGTCAAGCACGGGAGCGCGTTTTTGTGCCGCAACGGACAAAATTACAAGCAAAAAGCGCGCCCGAAGGCGCGCCCATATGTTTAGTTCTTATGCCGGATCGAAATGCTACAAGCCCCGCTCGGTATCCCGTCAGATGAGGAAGCGATAGTAGATATACGACCCGAAGTTGATGGGGATGAGGAAGATGGCGAGGCGTTTTAGGTTTTGCGTGAACCTGCTCTCCCCCTTCTTCACCTGCGCGAGATGGCGCACTTTCAAAGATGCCGCAAAGCTCTCCGCGTCCGTACCGTCGAGGGCTATCTCCACCCTCCTCGTCTCGCCGGGGAGAAGGTCGAAGAAGTTGTCCGAGAAGGGCGCCGTGGTCGTGTCGGTGTACAGCCGCACGAAGCGCGCGTAGACATCCGTGCTCACTTCGACGATGGCTTTCCCGCTCTCCGATGAGACCACCTTTGCCGCCACTTTCGCCTCGGGCAGGCTGAGCTTGTTCTCGTTGAAGAAGAGCGCGGTGCTGCGTTCGACTTCCCTCTTTGCAGAGTCGCGCACGGTGGCGCAGGCAAAGCAGGAGCGCAGCGCCTTCGCGCCGCCCAGCTCGTCCGCCGTGACGGAACAGATCATGCGGTTTGTCCCGTGCTCCGCAGAGAGCGCGAACTCGCCCGCGTACATCCTTTCGCCCGTGAATGTCGCCACTTCCACCGTGACCGCGCCCTCGAACTTCGCGAGCCCGTCGTTGATGAAAAAGACTTTGAGACCCGTCTTGTCCGCGACGGTCTGCACGCTCACGGGCGCGAAGAAATGTTTCGCGCGGTATTGCAGGCACTTATAGTTGCCGAAGTAGTCAATGCCCGCCCACGAACACACGGGCCAGCAGTCGTTGAACTGCCAGAAGAGGGAGCCGTTGCAGCGCTCCGGGGTGCGCCGCCAGAACTCCGTCGCGTCCCTCACGCACTCGCTCTGACACACCTGCGAGAGGTAGACGTAGTCGTTGAACTCCTTTGGCAGGTCGAAGCGGGAGGCGATGTAATAGACCATCTTTTTGTTGCCGCTCGCGCACTTCTGATGCGCGTTGAAGACGGGGGAATCCAGCCTGTAATCCTCCGGACTTTCGGCGTAATAGCGCAAAGTCTTCTCGTCGGGGAGAGACTCGAAGCCGAACTCGCTGCAAAAACGGGTGGGACGACGACGGTAATAATCGAGGGGCTGCAAGCCGTGCCACACCGCCCAAAGGTGGGTGTCGCCGATGTCGTCGCTCTGCACATTCTTGCATTGCGCGGTGCCGCAGGGCGAACCCGGGATATAGGGGGTCGTGCGGTCGAGGAGAGCCACCCATTCCGGCAGGATGTTATAGAAAAACTGCTCGTTCCAATGCATGGACTTCGGGAAGCCCACCCAGAGATTGCTCATCGCCTCTATCTCGTTGTTGCCGCTCCAAATGGCAAGACAGGGGTGTTCACGCATGCGTTTCACATTGAAAAACACTTCTTTCTGCACATTGGCGAGGAAGTTGGGCTCATAGAACGGATAGGTCATGCAGGCGAACATGAAGTCCTGCCAGATCATGATGCCGTAGCGGTCGCAAAGCTCCAGCATCTCGTCCGAGGCGTAATAGCCGCCGCCCCACACGCGGATCATGTTGAAGTTGCTCTCCGCAGCCGCGCGGATGTAATATTCGAGTTTCTTTTTGTCCGTGCGGGTGTCGAAGCTGTCGAAGGGAATGAGGTTGGCGCCCTTTGCGAACACCCTCTTCCCATTGACGACAAAGGCGAAATTGCTGCCGTATTTGTCGGGAGTGCGGTCGAGCTCCAGCGTCCTGAGCCCCAGCGTCCTCTTTGCGGTGCTCACGACGCCGTGCTCCTCCGAGATGAGGGACACTTCCAGGGTGTAGAGGGGCTGCTCCTTCCTTGCCGTCATGCCGCAGGGCCACCAAAGTTCCGGATGCTCCACGGTAAAACAGAAGGTGACGTTGTCGGCATAGTCGCGCTCCAGCGTCCACTCCGTGCCGTCGGGAGCGCGGAGCACCGCGTGCGCGGTGAGATGCGCCCTGTCGTCCAGCTTGACCGCGGTCACGTCCGCGCGCAGGGATACTCTGCCCCCGTCATGCGTCTGCTGTACGGAAAGCTCCGCGATCTCCGCGTCCCTTCTGAAATCGATATAGATATCGCCCGTGATGCCGCTCGGCGGAAGCACAGGGCCCCAGTCCCACCCGAAATGGCATTGCGGCTTCCTGATGCGGTCTATGCCGTCGATGCCGTTGGGGTTGGCGGGAGTGCGGTAGAGCTTGCGCTGCTCCGTGATGTACTTGACGGGAGAGGAGATGATGATCTCGATCTGATTGCGCCCGGGACGCAGGAACTTTTTGATGTCGAACTCGTGGGCAACGTGGCAGTTGTCCGCGTATGCGACCGCCTCGCGGTTGACGAGCACAGTGGCGAGAGTGTCCAGCTGCTTGCACACCAGCACCGCCCTGTCCGCTTTCAGGTCCTCCTCGGTGACGTCAAAGTGACGGAACCAGCTCCAATCGCGCTCCGCGACCCAAAGCAGATCCTTCTCGTTGGTGCCCTTGAAAGGGTCTTCGATGACGCCGTTCGCCATGAGATCGAGATAGTTGCAGGAAGGGACGTCGGCGGCGTACTCCATGTTGTCGCCGATGTCTTTCAGGATCCATCTTCCGTTCAAAGATAGCATGATGACCTCCGCGCGCCGCGAGCGTGCGCGCAAAAAACGCTGTTTCTCAACAAATGATAACTTGTTTTGAATGTTTTTTCAAGTGAGAAAACAACAATCTGCCTATATAATGTTATTTCCGCATCCCGCGAGGGACGCCGCTGACGCGCACATAAACTTTTTTACGGCAAATTATTCAAATTGTAATTTTTACGACTTTTCCGATCGAACGCCGAATTTTTACAGCATATATACGCAAACACTCTTATATCCGCACCTCGCCGCATATGATGTGTCCCTCAAACGGGACGTCGTTTGTTTTATGCTGCAAGCGGAGGTAAGGCTATGAAAAATAAAACGAGATCCGCAGCAAGACCGTCGGGCGCGTCTGCCGTCCGCGATGCCGAAAAGACCATCGCCCTTCTGCCCGAACTGATAAAGCAGGATAAGTTCGGAGTCGTGAACATCCAACGCGCACTGAACTGTGACGTTCTTACCGCAATGAATATATATCATGCCCTGCTCACCGACGGCGACGCGATGAGCGTTGAGAAAAACTTTTTTGAACTGAACGGAAAGGACAAGATCCTTTATCTCAAACGACTCATAAGCGACCGTTTCGCCTCGGGCGAATGTATGACCGAAGAGATGTCGGAGCGCGCCGAGCGCGAACTTATCTCAATAGAACACGGCAACATGGCAGACACCTTTCTCTTTGCGCATTCCGTTGCCGGGATACTGCGGGAGATGACCGACAAACCCCGTTTCGTGGGGATAGGATGTTGCAGCGTCGTGGCATATCTCATTGGCATCACCGGCGAAGCACCGGACCCCATCGGGCGCGGCTTGATCTTCGAGCGCGGTTTCGGCGGAAGCGTATGCCCCGAAACGCCGTTCTCATTCTACGTGCCCGAAAACGAACTGGCAATGCTTGAAAAGAAAGTGCAAAAGTCTTTTGCGGATGCACGGCTGGAAAAGCAGGGCGATGAGCTCATCCTCTCCGCAGCGGGCGCGCATGTCGGGATATTGGACTCGATGCTTTCGCTGCATCGCATATGCGACCATGCGGAAAGATCCGTCTACTCTTCAGGCCACGCGGTATTCCAAGAGGACTACATGCACCTGCTTCACTACGTAGGCGGAGACAGCTACGAGGAAGCGGACAGAATACGCCGAGCGATCGGGAAAAGAAAATATGATGAGATAGAGGAATATCGCATCGGCTTCATGCGCGGCGCGGCATCCGTCCTGCCACCTGCGGAAAGCGGCAGACTGTTCACGGAAATAGTGGCAGAACTCGGCGGCGCGTATTGCAAAGCATATGTACTGTCCGCAAAAGCAGTGCTCGACGCGCACTTCCCGTCCCGATGCGCCGCTTCACCTCTCTCCTGAACGCCCGCCCGCCTCAAACTTCCCGCCTTGAATGCCGAGCAATGCTCAAACACTTGCAAAACCGCGCGCGTTATTGTAAAATAACTCGCAGACTGGAAGCGTATCGAAGTGGTCATAACGAGCCGCACTCGAAATGCGGTGACGGGCAACCGTCCGCGAGTTCGAATCTCGCCGCTTCCGCCAAAGCAAAA
Source organism: uncultured Clostridia bacterium (assembly GCA_949283145.1). Taxonomy (GTDB): domain Bacteria; phylum Bacillota; class Clostridia; order Christensenellales; family CAG-917; genus Limadaptatus. The sequence continues at coordinate 20,634 of CASDRL010000075.1, forward strand.
AAGCACCCTTACACGGGTGCTTTTTTTGCTTTCTCGGAAGCGCGATGCGGAACTTTGCGCCTAACGGCAATTTTGCCGAAAAACGGCTGTTTTCTGCAATCTAAGCGTATAAATCGACAAATCGGCGCAAAGTTCGGCGGCTTGCAATGCAAGACGCCTGCGGCTTTTCCATCCGCCCGAAAGTGCTCTGCGCCTTTCCGGAACGCCCCATCATTCACCGCCCTTCACTTATGCCGCACACATCGCCGCTTCAATGCCGGATCGGAATAATACGAACCGAGTTCGGCATAGCAGAACTGCTCGCACCTCAGAGCAAGAGATTTTTGGATGATGTTGCACGGGCGGAACGCCGCCAATAGTATACATATTGGCAAGTTTCGGCTGTGCAAAAGCGCCGAAAAGAATTGCTCTGAGGGCGGTTAGTATTATTCCGATCCGGCATAGCATTAGCGGCGAGATTCTGTGCTCTCTTGCGTGACGCTATTTTCTCGGGACAGCAGAACATTTCGTTGCCACCGGTTTCAGTTGTTTACAAATTGTAATCAACTGCCCTGCGGGCGGTTTAATTGGCGTGGCGGAAGCCGTGGCTGCCGTGGCTGCCGCCGCCGCGGCTGCCGCCGCCGCGGCGGGAGGGGGTGCGGGGCGGACGGGAGGTCGGGTCGAATGCGGGAGCGCTCTGCGCGGGAGAAGACACCGGCCGCTCCGCTCCGTACACGGCAAAGGCGGGTGCGGAACTCTGCTCTGCGGCAACACATGCGACGGCGGAGACATTCTGCTCCGCGGAGGGAGCAAGCGCATTCTCCTGCCCTTCTGCCCCGTTCTCGCGCGTGCCTGCGGCGAGGGCGGCGAATTTCGCTTTCGCGCGCTCGGACTTATACCATCTGCCCGCGAGATAAATGCCCGCTGAGACCGCTGTGGAGACGCCCCAGCCTATCGGCCACGACCACCATATGCCCTCTATGCCGAGGACGGGGTCGAGCGCGAAGCACAGCGCGACGCGGATGACGAGGTCGGTGAGTGTGGCGAACATGAAGGACGTCATGCTCTGCGCGCCGCGGAGCACGGAGTCGAACATGACTTTGCTGCCCACGGTGATGTAGAAGGGCGCGACGATGGTGAGGAAGCTCACGCCCGTCGAAAGCGCAGCGGCGCTGCCGTCTTCGAGGAAAAGAGATAGCATGGTCTCGGGCGCGAGGGTGTAGGCGAGCGAGAAAGGCACCACCATGACCGCCGCCATCGCGAGCCCCGCGAGAGTGCCGCGTTTTGTGCGTCCGAGTTCGCCCGCGCCGAGGTTCTGCGCCGCGAAGTTGGTCAGCCCGCCCGCGACCGTGGAGAGGGATGTGACGATGAAGGTGTTGAGTTTGATCGCCGCCGAGTAGCCCGCGAGCACGGACGCGCCGTAGCCGTTGACGAGGTATTGGATGAGCAGGTTGCCCACCGAGACCACGCTCTGCTGGATGACGCTGGGGACGGCGACATAGAACATCTGCCCGAGAAGCCTCCACGAAAACACGGGGACTTTGTTCTCGCCGGGGAGGCGCCTCACGCGCCTGAACATGGTGAGCATGCACACGACGCCTGCCGCGCCCTGGCAGATGAAAGTCGCCCACGCGAGCCCCGCGACGCCCATGGGGATGACCATCGTGAAGAGGAGGTCCATGCCCACGTTAGCGACGCTGGACGCGATGAGGAAGACGAGAGGGGTGCGGCTGTCGCCGAGCGCGGAATAGACGCCCGTGCAGACGTTGTAGACGAGCACGAAGAGGAAGCCGCCGATGTAGATATAAAGATAACTCATCGCGTCGTCCATGATGTCGGCGGGGGTGTCGAGCACCTGCATGAGCGCCCTGCCCGCGCCCACGCCCACCGCAGTCAGCGCCGCGCCGAGCACGACGGAGGCGATCATGACCGTGGACACGCCGGACTTCAGGTCGCGGTAATTCTTCTCGCCGAAAAACTTGGACGTCACCGCCGAGCACCCGAGGTTGAACCCGAATGCCACCGCGGTGAATATCATCGTGATGGGATAGGACGCGCCGACGGCGGCAAGCGCCTGTTCGCCGAGCACCTTGCCCGCGATGATGCTGTCCGCCATGTTATAAAATTGCTGGAAGATCGCGCTGATGAGGATGGGCAGACAGAAGAGCCACAAAACTTTGGCGGGTCTGCCCTGCGTGAGATCCTTGTTCATTCCGTTCTCTCATTTGCCGTCCCGGTCCCGGCGCCGCCCGCGGCATAGACGCGCGTGCGATACGCTACTCATTTTTGACGGCATATCTCCTTTCCGTTGTCTTTCCACTTCATTATACGCCGCCGCGTGTTATATCGTATATAACAAAAACTTGTTTTTGCTATCTCATTATGATATAATCGTCACAACGATCAAACGGATGCTCAAAGGAGGAAAAATGGACATCGAAGCGTTGAGGCATTTCCTCGTGTTGGTGGAGAGCGAGAGCGTATCGCAGGCGGCGCGCAAGCTGTACATGGCGCAGTCCGCGCTCAGCAAAGAATTGAAGGCGCTGGAAAAGGAATGCGGCGCGCTGCTCATCGAGCGGGACTATCACAATTTCCGCCTGACCGAGAGCGGGCGGCTGCTCGCGGAGCGCGCGGTGAAGATCGTGGAACTCACGAACACCGCTGTGGACGAAGTGCGCAGCTCGGAAACGGGAGAAGGGGGCACACTGAACATCGCGGTCACGCCGTCGCTCGCCACGGGGATATTGCGCGATATCCTGCGCTCATACCGCGCGGCACACCCCGCCGTAACGGTGAGGATCTTTGAAGGCTCCACCCCCTCCGTGCTCGGGCGAATAGAGGACGGAGAGTGCGACGTCGCCCTCGTCCGCACCCCCTACACCCGCAGTCCGTCCTACGAGACAAAAACGGTAGATAATGACAAAATGGTGGTTTTATCGCGCGAAATATTGCCGTCAACCGTCGATCATGCGCAATTATTCGCGATGCCGCTCATCCTCACTCACCGCTATACGGCGATGCTGACGCGCATTGCGGAGAGGGAGGGGCTCACCCTCGACGCGCCCGTGCAATGCGAGGAGATCGCCACCTGCATCTCCCTTGCGGAGACGGGGCTGGGGGCGACGATGATCCCCTTCTCCACCTTCGAAAACCACCGCCGTCACGGGCTTGCGCTCAACCACGCTCTGCTGACGGGCAGCGAATGCGACACACGCTGCGAGCTGCTGTGGCTGAAGACCCGCCGCCTTTCGGCTGCGGCGCGCGCCTTCTGCGACATTGTGGGCTCTGTCGGCGGAAATTGATCATCTGCTCCGCCGATCCTCGGCGCGCGGGACGCGGCGATAAGGCGGCGCGGCGGGATATTTTTCGCCCGAGAGGCGGAAGCGGGCGCGCAGGTTGTCCAGCCGCATGACGTAAAGGAGCGCGCACGCCAGCGCCACGGAAATGGACGCCTGCACCGCGTCGGCGAGGAGCGCGGCGAGCGCGGAAGCTGGAGTGCCGTAGATGAAGGAGTTGCAGATGAAGTAGCCCGTCATCATGAACGCGCCCGCGACAAGCATGGATACGCCGCCCGTGACCGGAGCGAGGAATTTCCCCCGGTGCGAGGTGCGGAAGAGCTTCATCAACAGCCCGCAGAGCAGCCCTTCCAGCCCTTTTATCACGAGGGTGAAGAACATCGTCGCGGGATATACGGCGAGGTCTGCGAAAAATGAGCCTATCCCGCCCGCCAACATCGCGGGTACGGGTCCGAGCAGCGCCGCGGTGACAAAGATGACCGTGTCGCCGCAGTTGAAGAAGAAGTCGCCCGTGCGGAAGCCGAGCACCACCGTCGCCGCCACCACGAGCGCCGTAAGCAGCGCCGTGAAGACGAGAGTGCGCGTAGGAAATGCGAACTTGCGTTTCTGTTTTGCGGACATATTACCTCCGAAGGGCGGAGGAGGGGAACAAAAAACCTTTGCCATACGGCAAAGGAGAGACGCTATCCTCTCCCAATCTGACTTTACAGGCGGTTACGGGATCTCACCGTATCGGCTGATGGGGCTGTCGGACTCGTCCGCTTTCGCGGCATTACCGCCGGTTGGGTCATCACCCACCCAAAGAATATCGTTGTGACGATTGTATGCCCGCGCGATGAATTTGTCAATACTCTGCGACACTTTCGCATGGGGGTATTATACCCCCACACCCCCTGCGAGGGATTTAATCCCTCGCGCTACTTTTCGCCGCCAAACGTTCATCTCGGCTGCGCCTGCGATGAAGCGGCGACTTATTTACCCCACCGAAAATACTTTCGGCGGGGACCCCGGCATTCCTCGTGCTCCGCACGCGAGCGTGCTCACCGCACTTCGTCATAGAGGTCGCGCTTTCACCGTACACGCCGCTGAAAGCGCGAGAATCCCCAAGGGGCTCTGCCCCTTGCCCCTGCGAGGGGCATTATGCTCCTCGACCCAAAAGGTTTATAATAAAGTGCGCCGAGTGTTGCGGGCAAAGCCGCGACGCTCGGCGCAATATTATAAAAAGTAAGGGGTGCGGGGATGATATCCCCGCCGGGGTGCAGGGGCGGCGCCCCTGCCGAAGGCGTTTGGCGGCGAAAATGTTACAATCTTGCGACGCCGCTCTTCACCGCGGCGTCTTTGACCGCCGCCGCGACCGCAGGCGCAACGCGGGGATCGAACGCAAGAGGCAGGATGCACTCCTCTCCCCTCTCGTCATCCGACACCAAGCCCGCGAGGGCATGGACAGCCGCGATCTGCATCTCGGCGTTGATGTCGCGGGCACGGGCGTCCAACGCGCCGCGGAATATGCCCGGGAACGCGAGCACGTTGTTGATCTGGTTGGGGTGGTCGCTCCTGCCCGTTGCGACGATGCGCGCACCCGCGCGTTTTGCCGCGTCGGGCTCAATTTCGGGAGCGGGGTTCGCCATCGCAAAGACGACGGCGTCCCTCGCCATGCTCCGCACCATATCCTCGGAGAGCGCGCCCTTTGCGCTCACTCCGATGAAGACATCCGCTCCCTTCACCGCGTCACCGAGCGTGCCCGTCACGCCGCGGGGATTTGTCTTTGCCGCAAGCGCGGCCTGCGCGGGGTTGAACTTCTCCGCGTCCTCGGAAAGTATGCCCGCTCTGTCGCAGACGACAAGGTCGCCCGCCCCCATATCAAGCAAAAACTCCGCTATGGCGATGCCTGCGCTTCCTGCGCCGTTGATGACCAAACGCGCCGTTGAGAGCTGCTTTCCGACAACTTTAAGTGCGTTTTCGAGCGCAGCGGCGAGGACTATCGCAGTGCCGTGCTGATCGTCGTGGAAGACGGGGATGTCGCATTCGGCTTTGAGTCTGCGTTCTATCTCGAAGCATCTCGGCGCGGAGATGTCCTCGAGGTTGATGCCGCCGTAAGAGGGCGCGATGTTTTTCACCGTGGCGATGATCTCTTCCGTGTCCTGGGTGGCGAGGCACACGGGCACGGCGTCCACCCCCGCGAATTCGCGGAAGAGCACGCACTTCCCTTCCATGACGGGCATGCCCGCAAGCGCGCCTATGTTGCCCAGCCCCAGCACGGCGCTGCCGTCCGTGACGACCGCGACGGTGTTCCATTTGCGGGTGAGCGCGTAAGCAAGCGAAGGGTCTTTCGCGATCTCGAGGCAGGGCGCCGCAACGCCCGGCGTGTAAGCAAGCGAGAGCGCCTCGCGAGAGTCCGCCTTCACCCTCGCCGTCACCTCGAGCTTGCCCTTCCACTCATAGTGCTTCCGCAAAGATTCTTTCATGTAATCCATACACATAAGACTAATATAATTCCCCGCATAAATCAAGCGTTTTCTTGACTGGTGTGTTTCGCAGGGGCTCTGCCCCTGCACCCCGGCGGGGATGTCATCCCCGCACCCCAAACTTTTAATATAAGAATGCGCCGAAGGCTGCGGTTTCACCCACAGCCTTCGGCGCACTTTTATAATAAAAAAGTGGGGGGGTGTGGGGGAATAATTCCCCCACCGGGGTATGGGGTGGAACCCCATAATAGCTTACCGGCGCTTGATTAATGTGCGCGGGCGCGGTATAATTCGAGTATGAGAGAGATCACATTCGGCGAGATAGTGAACGCGGTGAAGAGCTGCGTGAAGGCGTGCGGGCGGCTGACCCCGTCCTGCAAGAGGGCTCTTGCGGAGAGTCTTGCAAAAGAGAGCGGCGCGGCGGCGAGATTTGCCCTTTCCGTGCTGCTCGAAAACGCGGAGACGGCGGAGCGCGAGGGGCTTGCGGTGTGCCAGGACACGGGGATGGCGGTGTTCTACATCGCGCTCGGGCAAGAGGTGCACATCACGGGCGGGTTGCTAAGCGACGCGGTGGACGAGGGCGTGCGGCAGGGCTATGCGGAATGCGGCTGGCGCGCGAGCGTGCTCGACCCTCTCACCCGCGTGAACACCAAGGACAACACTCCCGCCATCGTACACCTCGAGCTCACGGCGGGCGACAAACTGGTGATGGACTTTCTCCCGAAAGGCTTCGGCAGCGAAAACATGTCACGGCTCTTTATGCTGACGCCGTCGGCGGGGATAAAGGGAGTGGAAGACAGCATCGTGGAAGCGGTGCGTCTCGCGGGCGCGAACCCCTGCCCTCCCGTCATCGTGGGAGTGGGGATAGGCGGCACAGCGGAGAAAGCGATGGAGACCGCCAAACGCCAGCTCCTCCGCCCCGTGGGCGAACCCTCCGCGGACGCGGAACTCGCCGCCCTCGAGACAAGATGTCTTGAACGCATCAACGCCCTCGGCATAGGCGCGCAGGGCTTCGGCGGGGACACGACGGCGCTCGCGGTTCATTGCAGCAAATTCCCGACGCACATAGCCTCGCTGCCCGTCGCGGTGAACATCCAATGCAACGCGATGCGGCTCGGTCACGCCGAACTGTGAGCGCGGACGGCGAGCGATCCGCCCGCATTCCCGCCAAAAACACATGATGAACTACACAAACAGACAGTTTAACTTGCGATATGGAAAATAATATAAAATTCAAGCAACTCACTCTCCCACTCTCGCGCAAGGACGCGGAAGAGCTCCGCGCGGGGGACTACGTCATGCTCTCGGGCGTGATGTACACCGCGCGCGACGCCGCGCACAAGCGGATGTCCGAGTGTCTGAAAGAGGGCTCTCCCCTTCCCGTCGAACTTGATGGCGAGACCATCTATTACGTCGGACCCTGCTTCGGCAAGGACGGCAAGGCAAAGGGAGCGGGCCCCACGACTTCGGGGCGCATGGACGCTTATGCGCCGGCGCTTTACGACTGCGGCGTCATTGCCACCGTCGGGAAAGGCGATCGCGCGGACGGCGTGTATGAGGCGATAAAACGCAACGGAGCGCTCTATCTCTGCGCGATAGGCGGTGCGGGCGCGCTCTACGCCAAAGCCATCGAGAGCGTGGAGACGGCGGCATACGCCGACCTCGGCACGGAAGCCATCCGCCGCATGAGCGTGAAGGACTTCCCCGCCATCGTAGGCATAGACGGCAAAGGCGGCAGCGTCTTCCGCTGACGCCCTCTTGCGCGCCGCGCACACACGGAAACAAAAAGCCCGATGCGTTTTGCATCGGGCTTTTCAAGTTCGGAAGGCGGCTGCCTTGCAGACCTACTCAGATGCCTTCAAAGGCATTGGCTGCTTCCTCGCAGTCGGTTGCTTTGTGACCGCGCACGATGTCGGGGCTGAAGGTGCAGCCGTAGAACGCACTTTCACCTATATAGGTGATGTAGCTGCCCGACCCGGCAAACGAGACCGTCCCGTCGACGAGCCCGGTGCAGCCGTAGAACGCGCGGGCGCCGATGACTTTGAGCGTCCCTGCGGGAAGCACGAGCCTGCCGAGGAATCTGCAGCTGTCGAATGCGCTTGCCTCGATCTCCTCGACTTTGGTGTTGCCCAGATCGACCTCCGCCACGCCGCTCTCCATAAACGCGCCGTAGCCGATGTACGTCAGCTGAGCGCCCGTGTTGAAGCACACTTTGTCGAGCGTCGTGCATCCGGCGAATGCCTCGCTGCCGATCGTCTTGAGGTTGAGTGCGTCGGAGAAGTCCATATCGAGCGACGAGCAATTCATAAACGCTTTGCTGCCGATCTTTTCGATGCCGGCGGGAAGTTTCGCCGTACCCGCCGCGGAGGAGTGCGGACGGATGAGCGAGCTGCCAGTATACATGTAGATGTCTGCGGAATGGACGCCGCCGAACACGCCGTCGAGACCGCCTTCGAAGGTGACGACGGACGAGGGGAGATAGATGGCTTCCGCATCCTTGACTCCGCCGAGCGTCCCCGCCTTGATCGCGGTGACGGTGTAGACCCTGCTCTCACCGTTTGTGACGGTCGCGGGAATATAAGCTATGTCACCGGAGTTTGCCTTGAGCGTGCCCGTGAATATGACGCTGCCCGTCGCGGTATACTTGACCTCGGCAAGAGCATCCGCTTCGACCTCTATCCTGCCGTAGAGCGCTTCCATGCCGAGAGGTGCGTCCTCAAAGAGTTCCACATCAAGGCCTTCGATCGCGGTGAGCGCATTGTACAGCGCCAGGAACCCGTCGACGACCGTGAGGTCGTCACCCTCTGCCGCCTTGACTGCGGGCAGGCGCACGACGCCGTCATATCCGGCGAGTTTTTCCGCTATGGCTGCCACAGCCGCTTCGTCCACGGTGAAATTCAGTGTGTAGTCCGCGGTGACGACGGTGGTGTCGGGATCGTAGAATGTGCCAAGCACTTCCTCGGTGAACCCGCTGATCACGCCGCTGTACGCGCCGAGGTGCGGGATGGTGATGACGTCCTCCGAGAGGGCGTAATCCTCGATGCCGAGGATGGCGACGCTCGCCTCGCCCACGCGCTGTTCGCTGAGGATGCGGAAGTCGCCGAAACCGAGCGAACTGTCGTTCGCCGCGTCGTCATTATACTCGAAGCCGAGCACCTGAGTGAGGTTGGTGCAGCCGGAGAATGCCCCGTCCCCGATCACGGTGATGCCGCGCGGGATATAGATCTTGCTGAGTCTGCCATTCGCAAACGCCCCGTCCCCGATGGCAACGACTTCGTAAGTGAGGTCGTTTTCGGGGTTCACCGTCTCGGACGGCAGCACATAGAAGTCGCGCTGCGATGTCACGCCGGTGATGGTCGCGGTCTTATCGTCGTCATTGTAGGAGAAGGTGTAGAGCCCGTCGATCGCCACAAGTTCCACGGCATAGACGATGGTGCCCGTTCTGGGGATGCTTCCCGTCTCGCTATACCTGATCTCGGCGGTATGCACGCCCGCCTCGGCGGTGCTGAGTGCGCTCGCGTTCACGCCGTCCACGGTGATGACCGTCGCACTGCGCAGATCCCTGAGCATCGTCCTGCCGTCCTCATAGATCACGTTGAAGGTGATATCGGTGCTGTAATCGGCAGCGGAAGACCCGAGAGGCATGACCGCGGCGGAAACCTGCTGCAAGCTCATCACGCGCGGTGTGCGCACGACATAATCGTAAGTCTTCGTATATTCTCTGCCGTAATAGTTATAGACGATCTTCAGCGCGCTGTCGCCGGAATATTCGCCTACGGTCGGCTGATAGCCGATGACGGAGACGGCGGAAGAGTTGAGCGGCACGGAACCGGCGTCCGCCGCTCCCGCCTGACCGGGCTTGTCACCGACCTTGAGCGTCTTATAGCCGAAGGTCATGGAACCCAGCGTGTTGAATGCGCTCTGCGTGTTGTACATCAGCAGCCTGTCGCCGTCCCTGAGATAGGTGTCGTCAAGCTCCAGCGTGCTTTCTTCGATGGCGGCATGGATCACATAATTCAAGTCAAATGTGTAGGTGTCGTCGTATTTGAGTTCGAGGGTGCCGGTCGCCTCATGAGGACGGCCGGAAGCGATGACGGCGCTGTTCAATCCGGTCATCACGGTTTCCAGCGTGATGACGTAATCCTCCGCAACGGTGATGCCGTCGCGGGTGACGGAAATGCCGTCGGGAACGACTGCGGATTCAAGATCCTCCGCGATGTCGGTGTCGCCCCACGCGGCGGCGAAATCGTATTGATCGAAGGTGCCGTCCTCATCGCTCGCCACATAGTCGCGCACGAAAACGTCGGAATTGAGCTCAACATGTTCGGTGACGGACTCATGCACCCTGCCCTTTGCGTTGAGCCATGCGAGAGCGCCCACTTCCGTATCCATGCCGGCGTAAAGCGCCGCGGTGAGATAGACTTTGACGGATGCGGTCGCGGCGTCGTAACCGCTGCCGTCCGCAAAGGCGTAGGGCGCCGCGGTGAGAGTGCCGGAGTCTTTGTAGACCGCCACCGTCTCGAGCGCGGAGGCACCCGTGAACGCATTGTTTTCGATGCGTTCCAGCGAAGAAGTGGAGCGGAACACGACATTCTTCACTCCCTTGCCGAACGCATACGGAGCCACGACTCTGACCTCATCGGGCACGACGACGGTCTCCGCCCTGCCCGTATAGCTCACGAGGATGCCGTTCACGATGACGAAGCCGTCCTCGAAAGCCGCCGCAAACGCTGTGCCGTTGAACGCGCGCGCGCCGACGGAAGTTATCTTGTCCTCGCCGCCCAAGAATTCAAGCTCGCTGACGTTGCCGCACTGTGTGAATGCGCCCGCCGCGATGACGGTCACGTTTGCGGGCACCGTCACCTTGCCGCCGTCCTTCCCCGCCTGCTCGTTGCTTGCGAGATAGAACACGTTGCCGATGACGATATGCTCCGACTTTGCGACCATGGCGCTCGTCTCGAACGCCGATCTGCTTATGCTTTCGATCGCCGCAGCGCCCGCCACGGTCACGCTCTCCAGAGTGCGGAGCGCGAGAGCGTAATCGTCGATGCCCTTCACGGTCGCGGGAAGAGTGACGGATTTGACGGTAGTATGATCGCTGAACGCATAGGGCGCGATATACTCAAAGTTCTCGGAGGAAAGATCGATTTGTTCAGTGCCGGAGCCGCCGCCGTATCTCACGAGGACTTTGCCCGCCATGACGTTGCCCGTCTTAGAACGCAGCCATCCGGTGCCGTAGAAGGCGTCTCTGCCCACGGAAGTGAGGGCGTCAAGGCTCTCGATGCCCTTCATATCAACGATCGCCGTGCAGGCGTAGAAGGCGTTCGCGCCTATCCTCGTAAGGTTGGTCGCCTGAGTGAAGTCCACATTGGTGACTTCGGACATGCCGCTGAACGCGTTGTCCGCGATCTCCGTCACGGGGATGCCGTCGATCTCGGCGGGGATGTAAAGCACGAGGGCTTCTCTGTCCAGCGCGGTGATCGCATAGGTGTTGTCCGCTTTGAGCTTCGCCGTGTAAGTCCTGTCGTAATAGGCGTCGTTGACTTCGCCGTCCGCAAGCCCCCAGCCCACATAAATGCTGATCTTGTCCTGCGTGACGGGAGCGTCCCAGTCGTCGTTCTCGTGCGCCTGATCGAGATAGAGACCGGCGCACTTATACACATCGCCTTTCGTGATGAGTTTTGCGATGTCTTTGACCGCGAATGTCGCCGTTTCGCCGTTTTTCGTCAATTCCAGAGTGACTTTGTAATCCGCGACGGAGGTCTTATAGGTGATCCCCCTGAGGGTGAGGGAACGCATCTCGCCTTTGTCGTTGTAGGAAGGATCGGCGATCGCTTCTTTGAGCCCGTCCGTAGGAGAAAGCGCCATGTCCGCGATGCTCGCCGGAAGAGTGCCGCCCGCAAAGTCGAAGCTCACGGTCGCGGACTTTTCTCTCCACACGCCGTAGAGAGTGATCTCGCCGCGGACATCCGTCTCGGAAGAGAGTCTGGCGGAGAAGTCCCAAAGCTCGCCGCCTTCCTCATCGCTCACAGACCAGCCCACGAGGGTGTAGATTTCGCTGGTGTAGTTCTGCGCCGCGGGGCGGGGCACGGAACTGCTCAAAGCGATCGTCACGGACTCGGGATCCGCAGGCGCGGCACCGTCACCCCAGCAATCGGCGGGGGCGTTGAGGTCGAAGTGCACAGTGACGACGGTGCTTGAATAAACGGCTTTGAGAGTCAGCCCTTCCGTGATCGTGATAGTGCCGCCCGCGCCGAATTTCTGTCCGCCGTACTCGTAATGCGAAAGCGCGCTTTTCGCGGGTGCGGACACCTTGAAGGTGCTGATGAACTGCTCATAGGTGTAGGTCGCGCCCAACGCAAGATCGGCGGTCCAAATGCCGGATTCCGCCGTCTCCTTAGCTCCGCCGCCCGAAAGCCTTCCTCCGCCCATATCGAATGTGACGGAAACGCGTTCGGCAGCGCCCTTTTGCAAATGTATTATGAACTTGCCCTTGAGAGGAGTGCCGTTGTGATCGTATTCGACGTTGATCACGCCGTCGTAAGCGCCGTTGAGCTTCTCCCTGTCGGCGTCAACGACGTTGTCCAGAGTGATCTCGACCTTGTCGCCGCGGATGAAAGATTTGCCCTGCTTCAAACGTATGTACGCTTCGACATCACGGGAAACATCGAACTCGCTCGCCACGGCTTTGTCAAACGTTGACACGCCTTTCAGCGGCACGAGCTCAAGATCGTACGGCACGGGAGTGGTGACCGTGGTGTCACCGGGGTCCTGTCCGCCCTGTCCGCCGCCGCCGCTTTGCGAGCTTTCTTCAAAGTTGCACGCCGCGAGAGTTGCGATCAAAACGACCGCAAGGATCGCAATAAGCAAAAACTTCCCATATTTTCTCATAAAGCCCCTCATTCTCCCCGCACACACATATGTATGCGCGAGATATAAAAATACATCTTCAATATATCATGCGCCCGCACCGCGCGCGAAAGCGGCAACTAAATTTAATCCCCCTTTAATAAACCAAAATGAAGCCCCACGCGGTGTGCGTGCTCTGGTTTAAGACGGCATTGAACACGACCGATACTCATTCAAAGACGGTCTAACGAAGCCTCCGAGCGTGACGTCGCTTGACACGACGCTCATTCATTCGAAGTATTCAACAACAACTCCGGGACAACGGGGACGGGGCAGAAATGTCAAGCCGCGAACGACAGAGTTCGCGTCATGACATTTGCGCGCCCAAACCCCAGCAAAGATGGGTCCCCCGCTCATCCCCGTCCCCTTGTGTCCCAATGCGTTCCTGTTGCGGGCGTATTAACGAATAGCTTGATAGGGCGTGTTGAACACGATGTTACCCTTTCGGAGACGGAATAACGCAACCCATGATCGAGTGTTGTTTGAACACGCTGAACACTCATTCGGAGACGGTCTCACGCGCCGCTCAGCCAAACTTGCACAGCGGGCGCTTGCGCCTGCTCTTGCAAGTCGCGGCGCGCTAAGTGAGTGCCGAGCGCCGACGGAACATTAAGTAGGCACGGGCGTGGTGCGCGAGCGCCGAATTCCTCCGCCCGTGCCGGGTTTTCAGTGAGTACTGTTCGCCGCTCGATTATGTTAGTGTGAGACACAAACTTTTTTCAAGAGGCGGAAAGTTAGTCCCGCATTTTAGGAGGACTGCATTCGTTCGGACACGGGGGAGGAAAGCCCGAAGGGAAGGAGGGGGAATTCTAACTCACCCGCGAGATGTACAGCATGATAGGGCGTGACTGAGCACGACGAACAGCTTGATAGAGCGTCCCTGAGCACAACGCACCCTCTCCCCCTGTTACCCCCCTTGATCACGCTCAAAAACAAGTTCAAAAAACGCGCCCCATCATGGGACGCGTTTTTCGCTTTTTTGACAAAACACGGCGTTTATCCGTCGTTTTCCGCGTTTTAACCTCTATTCTCCGCATTCATCACTTCAAGGGCGAGAGCGAATTCCGTGGAAGCGCGGTGCTCGGTGAAGATCATCCTGTACGTGTGCTTGCCGTCGCTGAGGTCCAGCGAGACGCCGGGCAGCGTCGCGACGGAAGGCAGCGCCGTCACGGGGACTTCGAGGATGTCGGGAGCGTCTTCGCAACGCTGTTCGTCCCCTTCCGCAGCGCGGAAGACGAGCTTCTCGCGGTCGAGCGTGAGGGTGCCCGCAACGCCGTATTTATAGCCGTTGCCCTTGTCGTTCTCCATGGTCAGTCTGACGGGCTCCGAGAGGCGGAAATCTTCTCTCTTCACCTCTTCCGCGACCTGCCGCGCGATGAGGTCATACCAGCGGTCTATCCTATCCGGGCAGTCCGCGCCGTTTGCGGAAACAATTTTACCAGTCCGCGTATATGCCGCCGCAAAGCCGCATTTTTCGCACATTATCGCGTTGCCCGCCGATGTCATGCGGAATTTTTCTCCGCACGCGGGACAGCGGTAGAGCAGGTCGCTCAGCCCTTCGGCGTACTTTTTGCCGCGGTACACCCTCCCCGTCTCCTCCTGCCAGGCATGCTCGTTGTGCGCGAGCGTGCGGTCTATCCTCTCCATGATCTCGCCCGCGGAGAGGGACTTCGTCTCGTCCGCGGTCATCATCATGTCCATCTTGCACACCACCCCGCCCGAGCGCGAGGAATGCGCCCATTTGGGGCGGGTCAGACCCGCGCCGCAGATGACGCAGCTCGCCACGGGATAGCCCAGCCATTTCACCAATTTCGCGATGGAAAACGCCATGGGTGCAGTCCTGCCGTCCGCGCTCACCTTGCCCTCCGGGCACAGGATGACCGAGACGCCGTCGTCGAGATAGCGCTTGATGTTCTTGATGCAGGTGTAATCGGCGTAGAACTGCTTTTTCACTATGGCGCGATAGCCGTCGATGAGCCCCGCGAATATGGGCTGGGAGTACTTCATCGTCTCCGCGACGACAAAGCTCACCTTTTTGCCGAGAAAAGGCGTGGTGAACCATGCAAAATCGAACGCCGAAACGTGGTTGGAGAGCACGAGCATCGCGCCCTGCTTCTTCTGCGCGCGGAAACTCTCCGACAGCTCGGACTTAGCGCCGAAACGCAGCCTCAGCACGCCGCACACCGCCATGAGCAGCATATAATGCGGCAGCGAGAAAGTCTTCTCCGCCCTCTTTTTCGCGCGTTCCGCCTTTTTATCCTTCACCCCGACGGCGGGGGAAGGCACGCCGCTCTTTGCGGCTCCTTTTCTTTCCTTTTCCATAACTTAATTTATAACATAAAATCGCGCGCCTGTCACTCTTTTGACGCCCCGTTTCGCTCCCGCGCCGAAATTAAAGGCAAAAAGTGCCGCCTCCGACAAATTTCGACGCCGTTCCCGCTCTTTCGTCCGCGTTTTCGCCCGCGAGCGAGCGCGGAGGTGCGGCTCCCGTCATTTTCCGTCCCCTACCGCTCCCGGAAAAAAGAGCGGAGAACGGGCGGAAAACGCATTTTCCGCCCGCTGATTTTCAGATCGGCTCGCTCTTTGCGCGCTATTTCCCCTCAAACACAAGCTCTTTCACCCGCCGTCCGAGACTCTCCGTCACGGCATAGTCCATCCCCTCGGCATGCAGCTTTTCCACCTCGAGATGCGCAGCCTTCGCCGAGGCGAGTTCCCGCTCGGCGTCCCGCACCTTACCCCGGCACAGCATGATGTCGCGCTCCTCCGCGCGTGCGCCCGACTCGTCCGCAAGTTCCACCTTTTCCGCCGCGGTGCGGAAGAGCCCTGGACATCGGGTCAGCGCACACCCCTCCCACAGCACTCCGTCCACCCTCTCCGGATCGAGAGGATTGCGCAGGATGACGGAGGACGGGATGAGCCCCGCCGCTTCCTTCAGGAAGATGTGCGCGCCCGTCACGCTCCCCTCCACCGAAAACACACGCCTCCCCGCCAGGTGCTCGAAAAACTCCGCCGTACCATCCGGCGTGATCGCCCTTTGAAAGACATTGCGCGGGGGCTCTCCTCCTCGTGATCCACCGCTCTCCCTTAGCGCAAATGCCGCCGCGAACCGCCTTATGCGGCAGACATCCTCGCGTTCCGCGTACACGCGCTCCGCATCCCGCAAATGCACAAACGCGCACTTTAACAACTCATATGCGCGCGCATAACTCCGCTTTTTGTCGACAAGCAGTTTTTTTATGTTCCCCTTCCGCCCGAGCAGTACGCGCCTGTCAAGCGCCGCCGCCATGTCTACGATGCGCTCCCTGATGACGGGCAGAGAGGGCTCGCACGGGTGGGGCGACGTCGCGTCCACGACCGCCGTCGAAAGCTCTTTTATGAAGATCCCGTCCGCGCTCGACGGGTCGCCCGAACAATACCACATCTCGTGGTCGAGCCCCATTTCCGCGCACTTTGCCCCCAGCCGTTTAATTAGCGTGCTCTTGCCCGTGCCCGGTGCGCCTTTGAGCAAAATGACATTGTCCGCCCGTGCAAGTTCGCTCTCGAAAAACCCCTTGAACCCATGCGCCGTGTTGCCCCCGAGAAAAAACTTTTCCATATTCCCTCCCCTCCATCCTATGCCGCGCACAAACCATGTGCACCGGTTCGCAATCGGTGGCGCATATGTTTGTTGACATGATGCGCATTTTCGGAGACAGAATAACGCATGCTTGGAGCGTGACGTCGCTTGACACGATGCTATCTTATCAGGGGGGATTTGAAACTCCGGGACAACGGGGACGGGGCAAAAATGTTCAATGGCGGGCAAAACAAGCCCGCCATTGAACATTTGCGCCCCCAAGCCCCGCAAGCGAGGACCCCTGCTTTTCCCCGTCCCCTCTTGTCCCAATGCGTTCCTGTTGCGGGCGTATTAACGAGCAGCTTGATAGAGCGTCCATGAGCACGACGTCTCTCTTTCGGAGACGGTTTTACGCGCCGCTCAGCCTCGTCGCAATCCGCGCGTGTTCGTCGCCGTACGCCGCGTTGCGGCGGTCGGCTCGCCTGTCGCGCGGTTGCTCCTCTTCGCGTCGTGAAAATGCGGAGACGTTCGCTTTGCTCCTCGTTCCTACGGAACTATCGCGAAGCTCACTCATTTTCACTCCGCGTGAATGAAAGCGGACAAGAGCGCCGCACCGAAGGTATAGCGAGTGTTACACGAAGTGTCAATCGCGTCATTCCT
>CASDRL010000076.1 GCA_949283145.1 uncultured Clostridia bacterium
CCGTCTCCGTCTTGATGATGACGCTGTCGCCGAGGACGTCGCAGGTGATGCCCGTGATGACGCCGCTTTGGCTGCGGTCGAAGCTCTCCGCTATGCGGAGGATGACGCTGAGTTTGCGCATGGCGTCCACGTCCTCCACGGTGAGCATATCCTTATAGCGCATGAGATCATCTTTGACGATCTCGTTCTTTCTGTGTCCCGCCGCCACGAACGCCGCGAGGACGAGGTCCTTGTGCGGCACGCCGTAGAGATTGCTGTTGAGGATGATATAGCAGGAATGCTGCTCGTGATGATAATATTTGATGCGCATCCCCGTGTCGTGCATGAGCGCCGCGATCTTGAGCACTCTCACGTACATCCTGGGCATCTTGTGCAGCACCTTGAGCTGTTTGAAGAGCTGGATGCAGAGGTTGTAGACGTGCTCCGCGTGCGGGATGTTGACGTCGTAATATTTCATCTGAGTGTGCAGGGAGTGTCCGAGGACGTCCGTGAGCGGTCTCTCGCCGACTCCCGGCACCGCATAGCGGAACATGGCGCCCTCGCGGAGCCCGCAGCCGCTGATGGTGATCTTGGGGAAATCGAAACGGGAAAGCACCGCCTTGATGACCGCGAGCGAGCTCGGGAAGATGTCCGCCCTGCCGCTCGAGAGCCCCTTGATCTTCATGGTGGAGTCGAGGTCGAGCTTCCTTATGGTGGAATAGAGCCCGTCGAACTCGTTCATCGGGATCTCATAGCCGTGGGTCATGTTGAAGGGATATTTCCTCACCATGCGGCTGATCCTGCCCAGGTTGCGGAAGGCGCCGCCCACGCCGACGAATGCGGTGTCGGGCTCGATGCTGTCCAGCCAGCTTATCTTGTCGAGCTGCTCGCCGATGAACGCCTCTATCTTGTCCGCGCGGGTCTCCGGCTCCGAACTGTAACTCTTGAAAAGATCGGTGAGAGTGACGGTGCCGAAGGGAAGGGTCTCGTAGTGGATGAGGTTGCGGCGGTTGTAATAGATGAGGTTGGTGGAGCCGCCGCCCATCTCCATGATGAGCCCCTTGGGGATGTCCATGGAATTGATGACGCCCTGATAGATGAGCAGAGCCTGCTCTTCCACCGTGAGCACCTTGATCTTGATGCCGCAGGTCATCGCCACTTCGTCGAGGAAGCTCTTCTGATTTTTCGCACGTCTGACCGCCGCCGTCGCATAGGCGAAGATCTTGTCCACGTGGTTCGCGTCGCAGAGCTTGCGGAACATGCTGAGCGTCTTGATGGTCTGCGCGACGCGCTGCGGTTTGATGATGCCGTCCCAGTCCATATCCTGACCGAGACGGACGGTCTCCTTGAGCTCGTCGAACACGACGAAGTAGCCGCCCTCCAGAATGTTGACCAAAACAAGCCTCGCAGAGTTTGATCCGAGGTCGATGACAGCGATTTTTTCCATACTTTCTCCTTTCGGCGCACCGCGCCGCCGCACCCCCGCTCTCGCGGAGAGACGGGTCACTCACATGATTTTATACACTTCGCGGGGCACTTGGACATGCACAGTCCGCACCCCACACACTTTTCGTAGTCGATGACGGGCAGATTGTCTTTGAGCTCGATGGCTCTTTCCGGGCACACCTTGGCGCAAAGCCCGCATCCGAGACAGCCGTTGGCGCACATCGCGTGCACATCCTTGCCGCCTCTCAGACAATTCGAGCAGGCGATGTAGACCTTCGCGCTCGCGGGCACCCTCTTCACGAGTTTCTTGGGACACGCCGCAACGCACTTGCCGCAGGTGATGCACCTCTCGCGGTCCACTTCGGCAAAGCCCGCGTCCTTTACTTCTATCGCGTGGGTGGGACACGCATCCGTGCACGATCCCATCCCGAGGCATCCCCACGGACACACCTTGCGCCCGCCGCCGAGGAGCTCCATGCTGCGGCAGTTGCCGTAGCCCATATAGTCATACTTGTCCCTCGCCGCGTTGCCGCCGTTGCAGGCGACGACGATCTTGGTCTCCACCGCGTCCACCGAGACTCCGAGGATCTCGCCTATGATCTTTTTCTCCGAAGCCGCCGTAGCCGAGCAGGAATTCACGTCCGCCTTGCCCTCCGCGAGCGCCTTTGCGAAAGCGTCGCAGCCGGCATAGCCGCAAGCGCCGCAGTTCGCGCCCGAAAGATGACGGCGGATCTCCTCCTCTTTCTCGTCCTTTTTGACGGCGAATTTCTTGCCCAGCACCGCGAGCAGCACTCCGAACACCGCCGCGAGCGCGAGGAGCACCAGCGCGGACCAGAGCACGGTCATCGGATCGACTGCACACAACACATTCACGCTCATACCGCCCTCCTCACGCTATCATCCCCGAGAACGCCGTGAACGCGAGGCTCATGATGGACGCCGAAATGAGTGTGATGGGGAAGCCTCTGAAAGGCTTGGGCACCATGTCGATGTCCATGCGTTCGCGTATGCCGGCGAGCAGCAGGATGGCGATGGTGAAGCCCGCG
>CASDRL010000077.1 GCA_949283145.1 uncultured Clostridia bacterium
AAATCTTTGATTTTCGGTTGGGGCAAATCGTGCCGGGTTTTCAGTGAGTACTGTTCGCCGCTCGATTATGTAAGTGCGAGACACAAACTTTTTTCAAGAGGCGGAAAGTGTATCCCGCATTTTAGGAGGACAATACTCTCCAAGGGGTCCCCGCCGAATGTATATTCGGAAGGGGGAAAGGAGCAGCCGTGCGACAGATAAGCGGCGAAGTTTACGCCGCCGCGCAGGCGAGCACGTGCTGTGACGCCACGGGGGAGGAAAGCCCGAATGGGGCTCCCCGCAAAATGCATGCATTTTGTGGGGTCCCCGGGTTGGAGGGGGAATTCTAACTCACCCGCGAGACGAATGGTTTGAGTTTTCAGACGTGTGTTTTACGCTTGATAACATCACGCGAAAATGTTAAAATAGCTTGAAAATGCGGCACGTTTTCGTGCACGGAGGGCAAAAGTGAAGGACAAATTTTCATCGCGCACGGAAGCGCTCATAGGAAAGACGGGGGTGGACGCCCTCGCGCGTTCGTCCGTGCTCGTGTGCGGGCTGGGCGGCGTGGGCGGATATGCGCTGGAAGCGCTCGCGCGGGCGGGCGTCGGCAGGTTGGGGCTCCTGGACGGCGACGTCGTCGACGGGAGCAACCTGAACCGCCAGATCCTTGCCACAGAGCGTTCCGTGGGGGAGAAAAAGACCGCCGTCGCGGCGGCGAGAGTGCGTGCCGTCAACGCCGATTGCAAGGTGGACGTCTATGACCTTTTCTATCTCCCGGAGACCGCGGACGGGGTGGATCTTTCTCTCTACGACTGGGTGATCGACGCCGTGGACACCGTCGCGGCAAAGGTGGAGCTCATCTGCCGTGCAAAGGCGCAAAACGTCAAAATCGTGAGTTCAATGGGCACAGGCAACAAATTAAGTACCGATTTTGTCATAAAAGACATTTCCGCAACATCCGTCTGTCCGCTCGCGAGGGCGGTCAGGAAGGCGCTCCGCGAGAGGGGGATCGCAAGCGGCGTCCCCGCGCTCTTTTCCTTGGAAGCGCCCCGTGAGGGAGCGGGCAGGACGCCCGCCAGCATCTCATATGTCCCCGCCGTCGCTGGGCTGAGACTTGCGGAGTTCGTCATCAGGGACATACTTGCCGGGGCGGGGGTGCGGTGATGAGCATTTTCGACGGCGGGATGAAGATCCGCGTCTCGGCGGCGAGCGGGACGGAAGCGGTGCTGAAGCGCGAGCTCATCGCGCTCGGCTACGAACCGGGCGGCGCCGTTCAGGGCAGAGTGGATTTTTCGGGCGATATGTGCGACGTTGCGCGCGCGAACATCTTCCTGCGCACGGCGGGACGGGTGCGCGTGGTGCTCGCGGAGTTCCCCGCCCGCACTTTCGACGAGCTATACGACGGAATGCGCGCTCTGCGGGTGAAAGACGTCTTCCCCCGTGACGCGGCGGTCGCAGTGAGCGCCAAGAGCGCGAAAAGCGCGCTGTTTTCCCTGCGCGACATACAGAAGATAAGCAAAAAGGCGATCGCGGACGAGTGGGCTGCGGAATACGGCAGGATGGAAGAGAGCGGCGAGAGATACGACCTCGAGGTGAGCGTGCTCTCCGACATCGTCTCCGTCACGCTGGACACCTCGGGCGCGGGGCTGCACAAGCGCGGCTACCGCGTCAAACTCGGCGAGGCGCCCATCCGTGAGACTTTGGCGGCGGCGATGCTGCTCCTCTCCGTCTGGCGGGGGGAGAGACCCTTTCTCGACCCCTTCTGCGGTTCGGGCACCATCCCCATAGAAGCCGCGATGATAGGGACGAACACCGCGCCGGGGCTCGGGCGGGCGTTCTCCTTCGAGAGGTTCGCCCTCGCGCCGCCCGTTTCGGAGAGCGTGAGGAGGGAGGCGGAAGAGCTGATCGTCCGCGACGCGGCGCTGCGCATACGCGGCGGAGACATATCCCCCGACGCGGTGAAACTCGCCCGCGAGCATGCGGCGCGTGCGGGCATGGATAAATATATCCATTTTCAGGTGCAGGACGCGCGGGAGATGTCCTCGCGGTTCGCGCACGGCGTCATCGTCACCAACCCGCCTTACGGCGAGAGGCTGATGAAGGGGGCGGAGCTTGCCGCGCTCTATGCGGAGTTCGGCAAAGCGTTCCGCGCGCTGGACAAGTGGAGCGCCTATGTCATCACGTCCTATCCCGCCTTTGAGAGAGATTTCGGCAGGCGGGCTGACAGGGTGAGAGTGCTGTACAATTCCGAGCTGGAGTGCAGGTTCTACCGCTTTCTCGGTGCGCCGCCCGCGAGGCGCCCGAGAGGGGACGCGGAGGCGCTTGCGGCGGCGGTGTCCGCACGCGGCGAAAGCACCGGAGCGCGGAAAGAGGCGGGAGCGGACAGCGCGTCTGCGGAAGAAAAAGGAGAGGATAAGATATGAGAGCGGTCATTCAGAGAACGTTCCGTTCCGTGCTGTCCGTGGACGGCGAGGTGAAGGGGGAGATAAAGAGCGGGCTCACCGTGTTCCTTGCGGTGTGCCGCGGCGACACCGAGGAACAGGCGGACTATTTCGCCCGCAAACTCGTGCGTCTCAGGGTCTTCCGCGACGAGAACGGCAAGATGAACCGCAGCATCCTCGACGCTGGCGGGGAGATCCTTCTCGTATCGCAGTTTTCGCTGGCGGGCAAGCTCGGGAAAGGGCAGGGCAACCGCCCCGATTTCGGCAATGCCGAGGAGCCCGAGCGCGCCCGTGAACTCTATGAACGGGTGGTCGGCAAGGTGCGCGAAGAGGGCGTGACTGTGGCGACGGGCGTCTTCGGGGCGCATATGTTCATAGAGCAGGAGCAGGACGGACCTCTCTCTTTCGTCTTTGAGTGCTGAGCGCGGGAAACGCGCGGAATGGCGCTTTGCCGGAGGCGTTCCGACACCCCGCCGCGCCGGGAAACGAAGCACATATTTACAACTATAATAATTAATTATATATTTCGCATTCGCGGCGTAATGTTGACTTATGTTGAAATGTAAGTTACAATGAGCATGCCGCTAGATGCGGCGCAGGAGTATTATGGACTTTTTCGAACTTTTGAATAAACGTGAAAGCTGCCGCAGTTTCACGGGCGACGCCGTGGGCGAAGACATCATGCATGAGCTCGTGGAGGCGGGCAGACTCGCGCCCTCCGCCTGCAACTCGCAGCCGTGGAAATTTTACGTCGTGACGAGCGGCGGAGAACGGCTGGAAAAGATGCGCAAAGCGGCGCAGATCGCGGGCAACAACAAGTTCGCGGCGGAAGCGGGCGCTTTCATAGTCGTGTTCCGCGAAAAGCCCAACTATTCCGAACGCGTGGGACAGGTGCTCTTCGGCAGGGAATTTTCCGCCATAGACATCGGGCTCGCGGTGGAGAACATCGTGCTCGCGGCGGCGGAGAAGGGGCTCGGCACCTGCATCCTCGGCATGTTTACGGAAAGCGCCGTCAAGGAGTGCATCGGGCTCGGCAAGCGTGATAAACGCAAAGTGGAGCTGGTCATCGCGGTCGGCGTGCCCAAAAACGCCGTTCCCCGCCCAAAGAAACGCAAGGCGGAGAGCGAGATCGCGGTCTATCTCAAATGAGAGAGAAAAGGAACTCGCCTTTCCGGGTGATGTTCGTGTGTTTCGGCAACATCTGCCGTTCGCCTATGGCGGAATTCATATTCCGCGACCTCGTGAAAAAGGCGGGCAGAGAAGGGGAGTTCGAGGCGGCGAGCGCCGCAACGGGCTGTGAAGAGGGACGTCCCGTCCACCGCGGCACCGTGGAAGTGCTCCGGGAGCACGGGGTGCCGTTCACCCCGAGGAAGTCGGTGCTGCTCACCGCGGACGATGCGGAGAGATACGACCTCTTCGTGGGGATGGACAGCTATAATATCAGAGCAATGCGCCGCATCCTCGGGAGGGACGCGGCGGACAAGATATGTGCGTTGATGGACTTCACTCCCTCACCGCGGGAAGTGGCGGATCCTTGGAACACCGGGGATTTCGACGCGACCTACCGCGATGTGAGCGAAGGCGTCGCCGCACTTGTCGACAAACTCATCGGGGAAGAGAAAGATGAAACAAAAAATCAATAAAAAGGGGAACGCCGTGCTTGCGGTGGTGTGTCTCCTCATCGGGCTTGCGCTGATCGCGGGCGGGATCTATCTGCTGGCGACCGACGGCGACAGAGTGACCGGCGGCGTTATGCTCGGGCTCGGGGCGTTCATCGTCGTGCTGTTTGCGTGCACGATGTACCTCATCGTCAATTTCGAAAAATTGCAGCAGAAGGCGGAAGAAAAGGCAGCGCTCGAGGCGGAAAAACGCCGTGCGGAAAGGCGGCTGGAAGCAGATAGGCTGCGTATGGAACGCGCGGCG
Organism: uncultured Clostridia bacterium; assembly: GCA_949283145.1. Lineage (GTDB taxonomy): Bacteria > Bacillota > Clostridia > Christensenellales > CAG-917 > Limadaptatus. The sequence continues at coordinate 4,347 of CASDRL010000077.1, forward strand.
GCAAGAGAAGCCGCGGAGCATGCCGCTTGCGCGTCCGTCAAAGAAGAGAGGTTTTCTCCGGAGAACACACCCGAGAAAGGGGCACAAAACGGTGATAACAATGTCGAAAGCGCAGGTTGAACCCTGCGTTTTGTGTTTTGAGTGAGGAGCGGTATGGCTGACATCGCGGCGGAACTGAAAAAACTTGCCGACGCGGAGTATCGCGTTTTTCATTTGCATCTCATCCCCGGCGTCCCGCCGGAGAGCGTGCTCGGCGTGCGTATGCCCGCCCTCCGCGCTTTTGCAAAAAGTATGACCGCGGAGGAGAAGAAGGCGTTCCTCTCCGCGCTCCCGCACGGGACTTATGACGAGAACGTTCTGCACTCCGTCATCCTTAGCGGCATAAGGGACTTCGACGAGGCGGAACGCGAAGTCGCGCGATTCCTGCCCTATGTGGATAATTGGGCGGTGTGCGACGCGCTCGCACCCAAAGCCTTCGGCAAAAGGGCGAATGTCGCCCGTGTGCGCGAATTCGCATATGAGTGCACTCTGAGCCCACAACTCTACACCGCGCGTTTCGGGCTGAATTGCCTGCGCATGTATTTTCTGGACGCCGCTTTCACTCCCGACGTTTTGGAAAGGGCGGCGGCGGTCTCCGGCAGCTATTATCTCGACATGGCGGCGGCGTGGTTCTTCTGCGACGCACTCATCAAGCGTTGGGACGAGACTTTGCCATATTTCGAGAGGGGAGCGCTTCCTCGCGAAGTGCACCTCAAAGCCGTCCGCAAAGCCTCGGAAAGTTTCCGCATCCCCGAGGAGCGAAAGCGCCTTCTGCGCTCCCTTTCCGCGCCTGCAAAGTAGAAGGCAACCTTTTATAACGCGCACCTGTTCGAAGTGTGTTTGAACACGATGTGTCCGTTTAATTAAATGGGCTTTTTTAAGCCCGGGAGGGTTTGGAAAATTTACTATTGAACTATTTTCGTTTGTGGGGTATAATGGTGATGACGGAGGGGAGCCTTCGTGCATATCTTGCCCGTGAGGGCGGACGGCGGATGCGCCGCCGTCATGATAAGGAGGACTATGAATTACACCATTTCCAACGATCAGATCGAAGTCGTCATTTCCGATGTCGGTGCGGAGCTTATGTCCGTCAAGTCCAAAAAGGACGGCACCGAGTTCCTTTGGCAGGGAGACCCCGCATTCTGGGGCGGCAGGGCTTACAACCTCTTCCCCATCTGCGGCAGGCTCGCGGACGGGAAGTACACCTATGAGGGCGAGACCTATGAGATGAATCTGCACGGCTTTGTCAGAAAGAGCGTGCTCGACGCCACGCCTCTCGCGCGCGACAGGATAGATTTCGGTCTGCGCTCCGACGAGAGGACACTGAAAATGTATCCTTTCGATTTTGAGTATCACATCTGCTATTCTTTGGAAGGCAGCACCGTCAAGATGGCGATCAGCGTCATCAACCACACCGAGAGCAGCATGCCTTTCGCGCTCGGCGGGCATCCCGGGTTCAATGTGCCGCTCGCGGGAGAAGGGAAGTTCGAGGACTGGCACCTGGAGTTCTGCCCCGAGTGCGAGCCCACGCACATCATCTTCTCCGATGCCTGTCTCACCACGGAAGAGACGGAGCCCTTCCCCCTCGAGGAAGGCAAGATACTTCGTCTCAGGCACGACCTTTTCGACCGCGACGCGGTGGTGCTCTCGGGCGCTTCCCGCAAAGTGACTTTGAAGAGCGACGTCTCCGCCCACAGCGTGACGGTGGAAGTCCCCGACGCGATGAAATATCTCGGCATCTGGCACGCGCCCAAGAAGGAAGCGCCCTATGTGTGCATAGAGCCCTGGACCTCTCTCCCCGCCTACGACGGCAAGGTGGACGACCTCGCCACCAAGCGGGATATGTTTGAGCTCTCCCCCCTCGCCACCTACGAGCTCATCTGGACTATCACGGTGGAGTGAGAGTCCGCGCCACGAAATTCATCGAGCGCCGCAAGCGCTCCGAATACAGCAAAAACGCCCGTTTACCGGGCGTTTTTGCTGTGTAAAGTGGGGAAATGAATGAGATTGCAGATAGCATTTGAGAATGATGAGGACTTTGGTCGGGTGCTGAGTTCAGGGAAAACGGGGAAGAGAGGAAACTCCGGGACAACGGGGACGGGGCAAAAATGTTAAGACGCGAACGCTAGCGTTCGCGTCTTAACATTGGCGCACCCAAACCCCGCAAGTGGGTACCCCTGCTTTGCCCCGTCCCC
>CASDRL010000078.1 GCA_949283145.1 uncultured Clostridia bacterium
GTTCGCGCTCGTCTCTCTCGGGGTCTCCAACACGGAGGCGGTGCGCGCCGTGCAGAAGGCGAAAGAGACGGCAAAGGGCGTGCAGGAGCTCATCGCGACCGCGCTCAAATTTATCGGATGAACGCAAGAACTGCGCAAATGCGCGGTTCATGTGACAAAACATGCCGTTGAAACGGCGATACGGTGATTATGGACGACGAAAGAATTGTCAGCAGTCTGACCATCGAAGACGACGAGTCGGAGGTCACTCTCCGTCCGCGGTGCATGGCGGACTATGTCGGACAGGACAAGATCAAAAAGAATCTGGAGATTTTCATCTCCGCGGCAAAGGCGAGGGGAGAGGCGCTCGACCATGTCCTTCTTTACGGACCTCCCGGGCTTGGCAAGACCACGCTCGCGCACGTCATCGCCAACGAGCTCGGCGCGCAGATCAGAGTGACGTCGGGTCCTGCCATCGAGCGTCCCGCCGACCTTGCCGCCATCCTCACCAACCTCGAGAAGGGGGACATCCTCTTCATCGACGAGATCCACCGTCTCAACCGCAGCATAGAGGAAGTGCTTTATCCCGCCATGGAGGACTACTCGCTGGACATCGTCTCAGGCAAAGGTCCCATGGCGAGGAGCATACGCATCCCCCTGAAAAAGTTTACCCTGATAGGCGCGACCACCCGCGCGGGGATGCTCTCGAGCCCTCTCCGCGACAGGTTCGGCATGCTCATGCGCCTTGAGATGTACACCCCCGCGGAGCTCGGCAGGATCATCCGCCGCTCGGCGAACATCCTCGGGGTGAGCATAGACGCCGACGCCGCGGAGGAGATCGCGCGGCGCAGCCGCGGCACCCCCCGCGTCGCGAACAGGCTTCTTCGCCGCGTGCGCGATTTTGCACAGGTGGAGGGGCTCAGCGTCATCCCCCTCGATGTCACGAGAAAGGCGCTCGCGCACCTCGATGTGGACGAGCTCGGTCTCGACATCGTGGACAGGACGGTGCTGGAAGCGGTCATCGACAAGTTCGGCGGCGGTCCCGTCGGGCTGGACACCCTCGCCGCGGCGACGGGCGAGGAGGCGACCACCATCGAGGATGTCGTGGAGCCCTTCCTCATCCAGCTCGGGTTCCTCGGCAGGACTCCGAGGGGCAGGGTGTGCACCGAGAATGCCTACAAGCACCTCGGCAAGACGCCGCCCGCGGCGGGCAAAGGCGCGGTGGTGCAGACCAGCCTTTTCGACGAGGATTGAATGGAACTGCTCACGCACGATTTTTATTACGACCTCCCGGAGGAACTCATCGCGCAGACCCCTGTCGAGCCCAGAGACCACAGCAGGCTGCTGGTCTATTCCCGCGCGGAGAACAAGGTGACTCACGCGCATTTTTACGATCTGCCGAGCTTTCTCAAAAAGGGCGACCTTTTGGTCATCAACAACACCAAGGTCATCCCCGCGCGCATCTTCGCGCACATGGAAGGGAAAGAGACGACTTTCGAGATCCTTCTCCTCCGCCGCAAGGATTACACCCGCTGGGAGTGCATCATGCGCCCCGCGAGAAAGGCAAAGAAGGGGAGCGTGCTCAAAGTGTCGGACGAGCTCTCCGCCGAGGTGGAGGATGTCGGCGACTACGGCGTCCGCACTGTAAAGTTCACGTTCGACGGCGTGTTCGAGGACATCCTGGACAGAGTGGGCAACATGCCCCTTCCCCCGTACATCCACGAGAAACTCGCGGACAAGACTAGGTATAACACCGTGTACAGCAAGACGGACGGGTCGGCGGCGGCGCCCACGGCGGGGCTGCACTTCACTCCGGAACTCATGCAGCGAGTGAAGGACGTCGGCGCGGATTTCTGCGAAGTGCTGCTGCACATAGGCCTCGGCACCTTCCGTCCCGTCAAGGCGGAGAAGGTGACGGAGCACGAGATGCACTCGGAATATTACGAGCTTTCCCCGGAAGCGGCGGAGAAGATCAACGCCGCAAAGCGGGAGGGGAGACGGGTGATCGCCGTCGGCACGACCGCGGTCAGAGTGCTGGAATCCACCGCATCGGAGGACGGTACGGTGAGGGCGCAGACGGGGGAGACCAAGATCTTCATCTATCCCCCCTACAAGTTCAGATGCGTGGACGCGCTCATCACCAATTTCCACCTGCCGGAGTCCACTCTCGTCATGTTGGTCTCGGCGCTCATCGGGCGCGAAAAGACGCTTGAACTGTACAATTTGGCAGTTAAAGAGCGTTATCGGTTCTTTTCGTTCGGAGACAGCTGTTTCTTCGAGTGAGAGCGCGGCGGCGCGGGAACACCCTGCAAAGGGTCGTCCGGAGGGGCGGCATAATGAGGTAATATGAGATTCGAAGTCATCCACACCTGCAAGCAATCGGGCGCGAGAGTGGGCAAGCTCTACACCGAGCATGGGGTCATCGACACCCCGTGTTTCATGCCCGTCGGCACCAAGGCGACCGTGAAGGGGCTCTCTCCCGAAGAGGTCAAGGCGACGGGGGCGCAGATCCTCCTCTCCAACACCTATCATCTCTATCTCCGCCCGGGTCATGAGCTCATCGAGCGCGCCGGCGGTCTGCACAAGTTCATGAACTGGGACGGCGCCATCCTCACGGACAGCGGCGGCTTTCAGGTGTTCTCCCTTTCCTCTCTCAGGAAGGTCACGGATGAGGGGATGTACTTCAACAGTTTCATCGACGGCTCCCGCCACTTCTTCTCGCCGGAGAAATCGGCGGAGATCCAGCGCGCCCTCGGCTCGGACATCGTGATGGCGTTCGACGAGCTCACCGCCCCCGACATCTCCCACGAGAGGGCGGAGGAGGCGATGGAGCGCACTCTGCGCTGGCTGGACCGTTTTGCTTCCGTCCGCCTCAAAAGCCATCAGACACTCTTCCCCATCATACAGGGCAACATGTACGCCGACCTCAGGGTGGAGAGCCTGAAACGCAGCATGCCTTACGCCACCTGCGGCATAGCCATAGGCGGACTTTCCGTGGGCGAGCCCGCGGAGACGATGTACGCGATGCTGGACGCGCTCGCGCCGCATCTTCCCAAGGACATGCCGCACTATCTCATGGGCGTGGGGACTGCGGATTACATCGTGGAAGGCGTCGCGAGGGGAGTGGACATGTTCGACTGCGTGCTCCCCACCCGCATAGCCAGGAACGGGACGGCGATGGTCAGGGAGGGCTTCCTCACCATACGCAACGCGCCGTACGCCGAGGACTTCACTCCCGTGGACGACACCTGCGACTGCTATGCCTGCCGCAACTATACGCGCGCATACATCCGTCATCTCATCAAAGCGGACGAGATCATGGGCGGGCGGCTGCTCTCCATCCACAACATCCGCTTCCTCGAGAGGCTTGCCGCCGAGATCCGCGAGGCGATAATGCAGGACAGATATCTCGATTTTAAGGAAGATTTCATGAAGCAGTATAAGGGTTGAAATGTGAGGATATACGGCAAAGTGCTTCAAATCGGTTGATTTTGTCAACAAACTGTGTATAATCGTTAGTATAACTCGAAAAAAAAGCAGCCAATATGGCACAAAAAGGAGAAATAGACAATGCCTTCATGGGTTATTTACGTATTTATCGGCGTCATTCTCGTCGGCATGATCCTGCTCACCATCATCCCGCAGAAGAAGAGACAGAAGCAGCAGCAGGAGATGATGAACAGCCTCACCGTCGGCACCAAGATCATGACCATCGGCAGACTGGTCGGCGTCATCGTCCAGGTGAACGCTGACAACACCCTCCACGTCAACGTCGGCACGGAGGCTCAGCCCACCGTCATCGTCATCGACCGCAACGCCGTCGGGCTCGTGTTGCAGAATGTTGCAGCCCCCGCGGCTCCCGTAGCGGCAGAAACCGCTCCCGTTGAGGAGCCTAAGGCGGAAGAGACCGTCTTTGTGGCGGAAGAAGAGACCGTACAGGAAGAGGTCAAGACCGTCGAGTCCGAAAGCCCCGCAGAAGAGGAAAAGAAGGACTGATGTCCGGAAGCATAAAAAGCGCCCGATGAGGGCGCTTTTTTTTTGTGATAAAGTCTGCGGACGGCGCGGTGCCGTGCCCGTCGGCTTGCAGGCATATGCTATTTCGCTTTGCGTCTGCGCCGCGGAAGATTTACCGCGATCACCCCTGAGATCACGCCCGTGACGATCGTCGTCAAAAAGTCCGCGAAATTGAAATTCGCGCTTTTGAAGCCGTCGGCGGCGGCGAAGACGAACACCGCGAGCAGGGTGAAGAGCACGCCGACGATCCCGCCTTTCACCGCGCCCGCCGCAGGGGTGCGGAAGCCTATCAGCACTCCCGTGAGCACCGCGACGGCTTTGATGATGTAGTTCCCCACCGTGAGAGCGGTGCCGTCCAGCCCCGCAAGGCGCACGATGAGCGCGAAGATCAGCACCAGGAGCAGCGATATCACAAGGGCGATCAGGCTTGCCCGCAATATATCCGCCGCATCTTTACGTAACATCTCGGAGTTTTTCATACCACATCTTATGCCGCGCCGGGCAGCGGTATGACGGGGCGCGCTCCGCGTCCGCGACCTGCGTCAGTGTGCGCTGCGCACGCATTTTTCTGCATAAAAAAATCCGAACGCTATGTATAAAGTTGACTTAAACCTATGATATGGCTATAATTAACAAAGCTATGTTCGCGCACTCGCGCGTGTAGAGTTAAATTTATTGCGCTTCGGCGCAGGAGTAAGCAACGTGAATCTGAAAAAATCTATCGTGATTTTGACCGTGATCGCCGTGTTCATCATTCTGATGGCGGTGTTTGCGCTGGTGTCCTTCCCCATTGCGGACACGGTGTACGATTATCACGGCTACGCAACGACGATCAAGCTCGGTCTGGATCTCTCGGGCGGCGTCTCGGTGGTGTTCACCGTGGAGGACGACGGAGCAGGGGAGCTGGAATCGAGAGTGGACGGCACCATCATTTCCTTGCAGGATATGCTCGTGTCCGAGGGCTACACCGAAGCCACCGTCACCAGGACGGAGAGCGGCGGCAATTACGCCATCCGCGTGGAAGTGCCCGACGTCAACAATGCCGAGGACGTTCTCGACCTCATCGGCCGTCCCGCCAAGCTGCAGTTTGTCGGATCTTCTTCCCAGGGGACGACAGGTTCGGCGCTTCCCGCCGACGCCGACATCGCCATCGAAGGCAAGGATCACCTCGAAACGGCTTATGTCACCATTGACCAGGAAGGCAATTACGTCGTGGCTCTCCGCTTCAACAGCGCGGGCACGAAAGCCTTTGCCGACCTCACTTCCGAGTTCCTCAACAAGTACATCAACATTTATGTCAACGGAGAGCTGTTCTCTTCCGTGACGGTGCAGTCAGAGATCACGGACGGCAACGCCATAATTTCCAGCGACAGCTGGGCGGACGATTTCAATGCGGCTGACAATTTCGCGACGCAGCTGCAGGCGGGCGCTTTCGGCGTGCAGCTCACGGCGGGCGAAGTGCGCAACATTTCCCCCACCCTCGGGGATAACGCCGTGCGCATCGCGCTCATCGCGGGCGCGGTCGGCGTCGGGCTCATCTTCATCTTCATGGCGGTGATGTACAGAGGTCTGGGGCTTGCCGCGGACATCGCTCTTGCGGTCTACATCCTGCTTTTGGTGTGGTTCTGCTCCGTGCTCCCGTGGGTGCAGCTCACGCTGCCGGGCATCGCGGGCATCCTGCTCTCCATCGGCATGGCGGTGGACGCCAACATCATCATCTTCGAACGTATCCGCGACGAATACCGTCACAGCATGAAGCCCATCCCCTCCGCCATCAAAGCCGGTTTCAAGCGCTCCTTTGCCGCGATCCTTGACGGCAACGTGACAACGCTCATCGGCGCCGTGGTGCTGTGGATCATAGGTTCCGCGTCCATCGTCGGATTCGCGGTGACGCTCTTCATCGGTATCATTCTTTCCATGTTCACGGCCCTGGTCATCACCAGACTGATCCTGAAAGCGTTCATGCCGATAAACTGTACAAGCGAGAAATTCTACGGGCTCAGGCGCGCCAAAGAGGGCGAGAGGCAGGAGGAGCATTCCTTCATCAAAAACGAAACAGCAAAGGGAGGTGAGGTGAAATGAAAAATTCCGGCGTCACTTTCCTCGATAAGTATGCAAAGTTCAACGTGAGCAAGCTCACGAAGATCACGTTCGTCATCCCGCTCGTCATCGTCCTCATCGCCATAGCGGTCATCGTGGGCGTGGGCGAGACCACGGGCAACTACACTTCCGCCATCGGCATCGGCATCGACTTTCAGGGTGGCACCATGCTCACGGTCAACGACCTTGCCGACAATGACGACCTCGACGCCACCATCGACGAGATAGAGGCGGTCATAGAAGGCGTGCAGGACGCCAACGGCAGTCACGTTACGGTGAGCTACATCCAGCGTCTGACCGACGGCGGCAACGTCTCCGTGACCTTCCGCTATCAGAACGTTTCGGGCAACGACGGCGAGATCAGCGACCTCAACAACGCCATCATCGCGGCGGTGGGAGAGCAGTTCTACCCCGACGGTGAAGTGCCGGACGGCTTCATCACCTATGAGTCCATCGGCGCCACCGCGGCACAGGATCTTCTCTCCAAGGCGGGCATCGCGCTTGCCGTGTCCACGGTGCTCATCCTCATCTACATCATCATCCGCTTCACGCCCACGGCGGCGTTTGCGGCGGTGCTCGCGCTCATCCACGATGTCATCGTGATGTTCGCACTCACCGTGATATGCAGGGTGCAGATCAACAGCTCCTTCGTGGCGGCAATGATCACCATCATCGCCTACTCCATCAACAACACCATCATCATCTTTGACCGCTGCCGTGAGTTCATGAAGCCCTTGAAGGGCATGAAGAACATCGACTACGACGCCATCGGCGACGTCTCGGTGCGCGAGAATATGAGAAGAAGCGTGTTCACCACCGCGACGACGATGATCACCGTCATCTTCCTCGCGATCCTCGGCAGCGACTCCATCAGGGAGTTCTGCGTGCCCATCATCCTCGGTCTCATCGCGGGTCTGTTCTCCTCCGTGTGCCTTGCCACTCCCATGTGGGCGGCGTTCACGAGAGGCTGGGACAAGCTCAAAGCCAAACGCGCGGCGACCGCGGTGTACGGCAGCGGCTCGGCATCCGACGACGAAGACAAAGAACAGTTCGTCGCCGACCGCAAAGCGGAAGAGGAGGACGAGGACGAATTTGCGCCCAAGCAGAAAGACGCCGCGGCCAAAACGGCAAAGAAGGGCGGCGACAAACCCAAGGGCAAGCCGATCTACAAGTACTCCAAAAAGAACACGAAGTTCAAAGACAAGAAGTAAGAAGATGGCGCCTCCCGGTGGAGGCGTCATTTGCAATGCGGACGCGCGCGGCGACCGGGTCCGGCTCGCCGGGAAAATTTGAGAGGGCATATGGGAAAGATATTCTCCACGGAAGAAACAGCTGCGGCAGGAAGGCTCGGCATCTCGCCGCGCTTTTTGTCCCTGCTCAGGAGCCGCGGGCTTTCCGATGAGGAGATCCCGTCCTTCCTTTCGCCGTCGCCCGACGCGCTCTCGCCGCCGTCCGATATCGCGGGGATGCGCGAAGCCGCCGACAGGGTGCGCCTCGCCATCGAAAGAGGGGAGAAGATCCTCATCTTCGGCGACTACGATTGCGACGGGATCTCGGCGATCTCCATCCTCATGCTCGCGCTCAAAGGAAGGGCGGACACGGACTATTTCATCCCCAACCGTCAGACGGACGGCTACGGGATGAACATCCCCGCTCTCGAGCGCATCATAGCGCACCGCCGTCCCGACCTGGTCGTCACGGTGGACTGCGGCATCACGGCGGTCAAAGAGGCGGAGTTTCTGAAAGAACAGGGCATAGACCTTGTCGTCACCGATCACCACGAGCCGCAAGGGGAATTGCCCGATTGCATCGTCGTGGACGCCAAGATCGCGCGCAAAGGGTTTTCGGACTACTGCGGAGCGGGAGTCGCGCTGCAGCTCGTGCGCGAGCTCTTCGGCGACGAATTCAAAAAGTATCTGGACATCTGCGCCATCGCGACCGTGGCGGACGTCGTGCCCCTCGTCGGTGACAACCGCATCATCGCGTGGCACGGGCTGAAAATGACTGAGCGCTCTCCCCGCCGCGGGATAAAGCTGCTCGCAGGCACGGAAAAACTTTCGTCGCAGGATGTGATGTTCCGTCTCGCTCCGCGCATAAACGCCGCCGGGCGCATAGGCTCCGCGATGAAGGCGGTGGGGCTCTTCGTGGATGAGGACTATTTCATGCTGAAAAGTCTTGCCGAGGAGCTGGAGCGCGACAACGCAAGGCGGCAGCAGATCTGTGAAGAGGTGGTCGCGGACGCGAAACGGGCGCTCAGAGGGATCGATTTCGACCGCACGCGCATAATCCTGCTGCATGACGCGAAGTGGGAGCCCGGGGTGCTCGGGATCGCCGCCGCAAGACTCGTGGAGGAGTTCAAATGTCCCGCCGTCCTTTTCTCAGGAGAGGAGGAATATAAGGGTTCGGCGCGCTCCGTGGACAGCGTCAATATTTTCGAGCTGCTTTCCCGGCACTCGGAGTTTTACACCACATTCGGCGGACACGCGCAGGCGGCGGGCGTCGGGCTCAAAGCGGAGGATTTCGAAGCCTTCCGCGCCGCCGTAGAGGCGGACGTGCTGCAAAATTATCCGGCGGAGGACTTTCTGCCCCATGACAGCGGCGCGATCGCCCTCGAACCCGACGAGGACTTTCTCTCTCTCGCCAAAGAGCTCGAATTGCTGGAACCCACCGGCTACGGCAACCCCAAGCCCGAGTTCAGGCTGGAAGAGCGCGGGATGCGCTTTGACAGGATAGGCTTCGGTCCCCACGTCAAACACGTCGGGAGGGGCATGGAGCTCATGGGCTTTTCCAAATTCGACTGGCTTCCCGGGACGACAAAAGGACTGACTTCTTTCGAATTTTCCCTCGGCGTCGGGTGTTTCCGCAACCGCGTTTACGCACAGGGCGTGCTGCGCTCCGTCACCGCCCGCAGCGTCGAGATGAGCGCGGAGGAATCCCGTCTCATGTGTCTCGGTCAGCTCGGCTTTACGGGGAGAGGCGAAGTGAAAACGGCGTCGCTCGCGCAGGCGTCGGAGTGGGCGTCGCACCCTTTCGGGACGGCGTTTGTCGTGTTTTCGCAGGAAGAGCTCGACAGGCTGCTGCGCGATGTGCCGGGATGTGCCGCGCTGCCCGTGGCGGTATGCGCGCAGAAGTGGCTGAATCCCGCGACGTGCGTGGTGTTCGCTCCCGGAGAAAAGTTCGATTTTTCCTATTTCAAGCGGGTGGTGTGCGCGGGCAGACCCCTTTCGGAAAGTTATCTCCCGGGCATTGCGGAAAGGGTGGACGAGTGCTTTTCGCTCTACAAAGAGGCAGCGGATCCGCCCGTCATCACGGACGGGAAGGTGCGCGCGGCTTATCTCGCGTTTTCCGCGATGGCGAGGAGGGGAGAGCGGGTCTCTTCTCCGCGCGATCTTGCCGCCGCCGTGCGCGCTCAGGCGAAACTCTCCGCCGAAGAATACGAACTCAGCCGTCTCATCCTGGAAAATTTGGGATTGATTTCGGTGTCGGATAGGGGTATCATTACCGTATCGAGAGAAAAGACCGAGCTCACGCGCTCGGCATATTATGTGAACGCGAGGCATTGAACAGTGAACGAATTGCTCGTCAAACTCCGTAAAGCCTATCCGGACAAATACGCGGATCTGAAAAAGGCTTACGAATTCGCCGAAAAGGCGCACGCGGGTCAGAAGCGCAGCTCGGGGGAGGACTATTTCATCCACCCCTGCGCCGTCGTGGAGATCCTCGCGGATTACGGGTTTGACAGCTCCACGCTCATCGCCGCATTTCTGCACGACGTCCTTGAGGATACGGCGGTCACTCCGGAGGAGCTTTCCGCCGAGTTCGGGCAGGAGATCCTGGAGCTCGTCCAAGGCGTCACCAAGCTGGACAAATTGCAGTTCCACAACCGTGAGGACGCTCAGGCGGAGAACTTCCGCAAGTTCTTCATGGCGATGGCGAAGGACCTTCGCGTCATCATCATAAAGCTTGCGGACAGGCTGCACAACATGCGCTCTCTCGGGTTCGTCCCGCCCGAAAAGCAGCAGCGCGTCGCACGGGAGACCCTGGACATCTATGCGCCGCTTGCGGGCAGGCTAGGCATCTCCTTCTTCAAGTGCGAGCTCGAGGACCTCGCGATGATGTACCTTTATCCCGATGAATACAAGTACATCACGGAGTGCATCAACAAGAAGCAGGAAGAGAGGCAGGCTCTCCTCGACGGCATCATGACGCAGATCCGGGGCAAGATGAAGGAGATGGGCATCGAGGGCGAGGTCAACGGCAGACCCAAGCACTTCTATTCCATCTACAAGAAGATGAACCAGCTCCACATCGACGTGGATCAGATCTACGATCTGCTCGCGGTGCGCATCATCGTGGACAGCGTCAAGGACTGCTACACCATGCTCGGCGAAGTGCACACGATGTGGAAGCCCATCCCGGGCAGGTTCAAGGACTACATCGCCATGCCCAAGGCGAACAACTATCAGTCCCTGCACACCACCGTCGTCGCGGACGGCGAGACTTTCGAGATCCAGATCCGCACCTATGAGATGCACCGCATCGCGGAGTACGGCATCGCGGCGCACTGGAAGTATAAAGAGGGCACGACGGGCGTTGACACCGACCTCGACAACAAGGTCAGGTGGCTCAGGGAAGTCATGGACGCCGAAAAGAACGTCGGCGACGCGAAGGAGTTCATGGACGCCATCAAGATCAACGTCTTTGACGACGAGGTGTTCGTGTTCACCCCCAAGGGCGACGTCTACGACCTTCCCGTGGGCTCCACTCCCGTGGACCTTGCGTACAAGATCCATTCCGCCATCGGCAACAAGTGCACGGGCGCCAAGATCAACCGCAAGATGGTGCCCCTCTCCACAAAATTGCAGACGGGCGACATCGTCGAGATCCTCACCCAAAACGGCAAGGGTCCCAGCCTTGACTGGCTCAAATTCGTCAAGACTTCCTCCGCGCGCGCACGCATACGTCAATATTTCAAGAAGGAGCAGCGCGAGGAGAACGTCAAGAGGGGCAGGGATATGCTGGAGCGCGAGGCGCGCCGCAGAGGGTTTGCCCTTGCCGATCTCATGCAGACGGATGAACTCCCCGCCATATTGCAGCGTATGTCGCTGACGAGCGAGGAGGACATGTATGCCAACGTCGGGTTCGGCGGCATATCCACGGCGCAGGTGCTGACAAAGCTCGTCGAGGCGTTCAAAAAGCAGCACCCCGATGAGACTGTCATCGCGGACAGGCAGGGGGAGAGGAAGGAGCACTCCAAGTCCGGCGTGCTCATCAACGGAAACGCCAACTTCACCGTGCGCATGGCGCAGTGCTGCACCCCCGTCCCCGGGGACGACATCGTGGGCTATATCTCCCGCGGCAGGGGAGTCTCGGTGCACAGGAGGGACTGCCCCAACGTGAAGTCCATGGAGCCGGAGCGCCTCATCGAGGCGGCGTGGGATACGGGCGGAGACGAGAGCTTCAACGTCACCCTCTACATCACGGCGGAGAACTCGGGCGGGCTGCTCGCAAGCGTCACGGCGTACATCGCGGCGGCGAAGATGCAGATCACGGCGGCGAACGTCAAGGTGGATCAGAAAGAGCACATCGCGGACATGACCATCAGCGTCATGATCAGGAATGCGGAGGACCTCGAAGACCTCGTGAGGAAGATCAAGAGCATCCACGGAGTCTTGGAGGTGCGGCGCTGAGATCGCACAAACCCGACATTAAACATACGAAAAGCACACTTAAAGTGCGGATGATGAAATTATGAAGACGATCACATTCCACACCACGGCACTCGAGACCAACACCTATCTCGCCATCAACGGCGAACGTGCCTTTGTCGTAGACCCGGGTGCGGACGCGGACAGGATCCTTGCCGCGGCGGAGGCGGAAGGGGCAAAGATAGAGTGGGTGTTGCTCACTCACGCGCACTTCGACCACATCGGCGGAGTGGCAGAGCTTCAGCGCGCGGGGGCACAGGTGGTGCTCCACCGCGACGACTTCGGCATCGCCTCTTCCTTCAAAAATCTCGCCTTTTACGCCGGTGTCAAAGTGGAGAAGTTCGTCCCCGACGTCACGGTCTCGGGCGGCGAGACGCTGGACGTCGCGGGGGTCAAAGTCAGGGTCATCCACACCCCCGGGCACACCGCGGGCGGCGTGTGCTATGTCGCAGGCGATGTTATCTTCACGGGGGATACCCTCTTCGAGCTCTCTTACGGCAGGACGGATTTTCCCACCGGCAGTTTCAAAGAGCTCAAAAATTCCGTCCTCAACAAACTGTTCGTCCTCCCGGGGGACTACCGCCTTCTGCCCGGGCACGGCGCGCCCACAACGCTCGCTTTCGAGAGGGAGCACAACCCCATTCTCACGGACTGAGGCGGGCGGATGATAAGTTTTTCCTGCACCAACGAGAACTATCGCAACGACCTTATGGAGCTCGTCCGCGCCTTTGAGCAGCGCACGGA
>CASDRL010000079.1 GCA_949283145.1 uncultured Clostridia bacterium
CCCCGTGTCCGATTAGAGTGCAGTCCTCCTAAAATGCGGGACTAACTTTCCGCCTCTTAAAAAAGTTTGGGTCTCGCACTAACATAATCGAGCGGCGAACAGCACTCACCGAGAACCCGGCACGATTTGCCCCAACCGAAAATCAAAGATTTTCGCCCGGGGACCCCGGGGCGGAGGAATGACGCGATTGACGCTTCGCGTAACAATCGCTATACCTTCGGTGCGGCGCTCTTGTCCGCTTGTATCCACGCGGAGTGAAAATGAGTGAGCTTCGCGATAGTTCCGTAGGAACGAGGAGCGAAGCGAATGTCTCCGCATTTTCACGACGCGAAGAGGAGCAACCGCGCGACAGGCGAGCCGACTGCCGCTAAGCGGCGCACGGCGACGAACACGCGCGGATTGCGACGAGGGTGAGCGGCTCCACTTCGAATGAGATAACGTCGGGTCTAAGGACGTCACGCTCAAGCTGTTCGTTAAACCATCTTCAAAAAAGAGACGGCGTGATCGGGGACGATCCGCGCCGCCATAAAAAAAATAAACCATAGCCGTTCGGCGTTGACATAACAGTATGAATTAAGTATAATGTCTATGTTTACAATTCGTTGTTATGTCACCGCGCCAAATTGCGGAAATCCGGGGGCGCAGGCGGTCATCCCGTCTGCTGAAAGGTCAACAGCATGCTTAAACTTGTCAACATCATCAAGGACTATCGCATGGCGGACTCCGTCGTGCACGCCGTCAGAGGTGTCAACCTCAATTTCCGCAAGAGTGAGTTCGTCTCCATCCTCGGTCCTTCGGGCTGCGGCAAGACCACCCTGCTCAACATCATCGGCGGGCTGGATCAGTACACGGACGGCGACCTCATCATCAACGACAAGTCCACCAAAGAATTCAAGTCCCGCGATTGGGACGCTTACCGCAACCGTTCCATCGGTTTCATTTTCCAGAGCTACAACCTTATCCCCCACCTCAACGTTTTGCAGAACGTGGAGCTTGCGCTGACCATTTCCGGCGTCTCCCGCAAGAGAAAGAGAAAGATGGCTGTCGCCGCTCTCGAGCGCGTGGGGCTGGGCACTCAGCTCAAAAAGAAGCCAAATCAGATGTCCGGCGGACAGATGCAGCGCGTCGCCATTGCGCGCGCCATCGTCAACAATCCGGAGATCATCCTCGCCGACGAGCCCACGGGCGCGCTGGACACCAAGACTTCCGAGCAGGTCATGGACCTTTTGCAGGAGATCGCGGATGACAGGCTGGTCATCATGGTCACACACAACCCGGAGCTCGCGCAGCGCTACTCCACCCGCATCATCGAGCTGATGGACGGCGAAGTGGTGGGTGACTCCAACCCCTACGACGGCATGCCCACCATCCTCGAACCCGTCTCGGCAATGACCGACGACGGCGTGACCCCCATCGAGGAATACATAGCGGAAGAGAATGCCCGCGAGGAACACGAAGCGGGAAAACTCGCCGAAGCCACCGCAACGACGGAAGACGCCGAAATGCCCGCTCCCGAACACATTGTCCCCTCTTCCGAAGGAACGGAAGAGAGCGCGGCGGGGTCCGCCAACGACGAAGCGGCGGAAGACGGCGTAACGCCGGAAGAAAGCTCTGCGGAGACCAAAACGGCGGAGGAACATTCCTCGGACGAGAAATTCGTCGCAAGCGTCACTCCGGAAAAGCCAGTGCAGGTGAGAAAGCACAGCGGCAAGCCCAAACGCGAGAAGAAGGAGCGCACTTCGATGTCCTTCTTCACCGCGCTCGGCATCTCCGCGCGCAACCTCATCGCCAAGCGCACGAGGACCTTCCTCACCGCATTTGCGGGCAGCATCGGCATCATCGGCATCGCGCTCGTCCTCTCTCTTTCCAACGGTTTCGATCTTTATATGGGCAGCCTTGAGGAGAGCATCCTTTCCAGCATGCCTCTCACCATCAACTCCATGGCGCTCGACATCGACATCGACTCCCTCATGAACATGGAGTTCGAGCAGGGCGAAGGCGAGCAATATCCCGACACCGACTATGTCACCCCCTACTCTCCCACGGGCATGATGGGGCTTGAAGGCATCTCCTTCGGTCTCAACGTCCTCACGGACGAGTATATGGAATATGTCCAGGGCATTACGGAAGCCCTGCCCGGCAGATTGAACGCGGTGCGGTACGCCTATGGCGTAAATATGCCCATAATGCTGAAAACGGGCTCGGGCGACACCAACGACGACTACACCATCTACGAGAACGAGGGCAACATCATGAGCGATGCCATGTCCTCGGTGGGTATGTCCACCAATCCCATCGGCTGGCAGCAGCTGCTTTGGGACGACTTCATGCTCTCGCAGTTCGACGTCCTCGCGGGCGGCTATCCCGGCACGGATGCGGCAAACGCCGTCCTCGGCGCGTCCTATGAGAACGGCGAGAACTACAACGGCAACAAGGCGCATTCCGCAGTGCTGGTCATCAACTCCTACAACATGATCGACAACTCCATACTGGAAGCCCTCGGCATGGAGCTGGAAAAGGATGCGGACGGCAACTATCTCCCCGTGGATTTCAACGAGATCATCGGCAAGGAGATCACCGTCATCACCAACGACAATTTCTACACCATTCCCGACGGTGCCTATGAGACCGACGCGGATGGCGACTATGTGCTGGACTCGGACGGCAACCGCGTGTTCGACGAGAGCAAAGTGTTGGAAAACGGCAACTTCAACTCCACGATGCGCGCGTCCAAGAATAAGGATGTTTCGAGCTATGACTCGGAGGAAAACATCTCCGTCAAGATCGTGGGCGTGCTGCGCGTGAAGAGCGAGATCCTCACTCCCCTGCTCCAGACGGGCGTCGCCTACACCGAGGATCTCGTCCAGCTCTTCCTCGACGACTCCATGGACAGTGAGATAGTCCGCTATCAAAAGGAATTCTCAAGCTACGATGTCCTGCAGGGCGACAAGTTCTCCTTCGACTTCTCCGACATCGTCACCATCCTTGAGACCATCGGCATGAGCGAGGCGGATGTCATCAAGGAACTCACAGGGATGCTCTTCGACCCCGACGCCGATTTCGGCGAGGCATCCGGCATCGTGTCCGATCTCATCGGCGACCTTACCGAGGAGGAAAAGGCGGAAGTCCGCGCCTGCAAGACTTTCAGCGAGCTCCTGAAGACCATAGAGAAACAGGGATGGAGCATTGATGTGCCCTTGTTCGGGACAATCACGATCTCCGAGTCTACCATCAGGTCCCTTCTTTCCAACCCGATGATCAGCACCCTGCTCGACAGCCTGATCAGCGACATGATGGGTGAGTTTGCAGAAGGCTTCTCCATCAGCGCGTCCTCCATCCTCGCGCTCATCGACTCCGCCTATGAGGATCAGCTAAAATCCCTCGGCGGCAGCGATACACCCATAGGCGCGTACATCTATCCCACTTCCTTCGAGGCGAAGGACGAGATCTGCGCCTACCTCGACGCCTGGAACAACGAAAACCCCGGCATGGCGGTCTCCTATATGGACAACGCGGGCACCATCTCCGACCTGCTCGCGCAGGTGGTGGACATCGTGTCCTACATCCTCATCGCCTTCTCCGCCATCTCCCTCGTGGTGTCCAGCGTCATGATCGCAATCATCACCTACGTCTCCGTCCTGGAACGCACCACCGAGATAGGCGTCCTGCGCTCCATAGGCGCGAGAAAGCTGGACATCAGCAACCTCTTCAATGCCGAGACCGCGATAATCGGCGCATCCGCGGGCATATTGGGCGTCTTCCTGGCGTGGATCATAGACTTCCCCATCAATGCGTGGATAGCCTCCCTCGCGCCGCAAGCGCCCGCCAACTTCGCCGTACTCAACCCCTTGCACGCACTGCTGCTCGTCGCATTGAGCATAGTCCTCACCGTGCTCTCGGGTCTCGTCCCCGCCATCGCCGCGGCGCGCAAAGACCCCGTCAAAGCGTTGCGTTCGGCAGGATGATCGCAGGCGCAAGGCACTTTTCGCTCAAAACCCACGGCAAACGCCGTGGGTTTCTTGCTTCTATGCCTGCGCCTGCTCTTCGCGTCGCAAAAATACAGTCGTTCGCCCCGCTCCTCGTTTCTTCGCTTCGCTCCGAAACTATCGCGTTGCTCTCTGATTTTTGCTCCGCGGGTTGGCGGCTCCCGCCGCCTGTTCTTTTCCGCAAGGCACTTTTCGCTCAAAACCCACGGCAAACGCCGTGGGTTTCTTTCATATGCGAAAAGCTCGCTCAAAGTAAGCGTCGTGCTCATAGTAGAAAACAAGCTACCGTCCTCTGACATGGGAGCAAGAGCCCCCCTCCTCCCCTCCGGGACTCCTCCCCCACTCGGAATAGAGTTCACATCTCCCAAAATGCGGGACGGACTTTTGAACTTTACCAAGATTTTGGTGATCGCACCCACATAACTAAGCGGAGGCCGGTACCGGTTGAGCACCCCTCGCGGGGCGAGGAGGGCGACTCGACGCGCACCGAGCCCGTGTCTGCTTAGCGTCTCGTCCGGCTTGCGAGGTCGCGGGGCGCGCCGCGACTTGCAAGAGCAGGCGCGGGAGACCGTCTCCGAATAAGAGCTCATCGTGTTCATGCACGCTTCGAATGAGTGCGCGTTGTAATGCTGCTGTCCTCTGCTTTGCAGGTGCGGAGGCGCATTGCATCGCTCTCCTCGGTTAAATTCAAACTAAATTTTCTTTTAACAAATTCGCGATGATACTTGACTTATCCGTGCGACGGGCATATTATGTGAATGATGGTTCATATGAATGCGTGTTCATTTGACATCGGGCACGAGCGCCGGGAGCGCTCCGCCAAAGGAGAAAAGATATGCCTGCCCATTCCTGCACGATGCACCCCGAAGTGGTGGAAGAGGTCTCCAAGCGCATGGTGCGCGGCGAGACTTTGATGAAGATGTCCGCCTTCCTCAAAGTGGCGGCGGACCCGACCCGTCTCTCCATCGTGAGCGCCCTGCTCATCCGCGAGATGTGCGTGTGCGACCTTGCGAAGCTGCTCGGCATGGAGCACTCCGCGGTCTCACATCAGCTCGCGGTGCTGCGAAAGAGCGACATCGTAAGGGTGCGCCAAGAGGGCAAGGTGAAATATTACTCTTTGAGCGATGAGCACATAAACACCGTGTTCAGCGTTACATTTATGCACGTAAACGAGTGATTTGTGCATTTGCCGCCCGGGAGCCCGATTCCCCGCCGCGGCGCGATACCCGGGACTTACGGCTCTGCCGTGCCATATGCGCGCACCGTTCTCCGCGGTGTGCAGACCGAAAAAGGAGATGTGAAAATGAAAAAGACTTTCCCCCTCGAAGACCTTGACTGCGCGAACTGCGCCGCCAAGATGGAGCGCGCCGTCGCCGCCATCGACGGCGTGCGGAGCGTCAGCGTGAGTTTCATCATGCAGCGCATGACTGTGGAAGCGGACGACGACCGTTTTGACGAGATCATGAAAGAAGCGGCGAAAAAGTGCCGCAAGATAGAGCCCGATTGCAGGATCGTGCTGTGAGGTTGATATGAGCCGCAGACAAAAACACGAACTCATCCGCATCGTCTGCTGTCTTGCCGCTTTCCTTGTCCTGCTCATCACGGACAAGGCGCTTGACGGCGGGCTTGCGGGCGCTGTCGGCGGAAAGTACGGCTGGCTGCTCCCCTTCGCGCTATACCTCGCGGTCTACGTCGCCATAGGCTATGACGTCCTGTGGCGGGCGTTGCGCGGCGTACTGCACGGGCAGATGCTGGACGAAAACTTTCTCATGTGCATAGCCACGCTGGGCGCGTTCGCGCTTGCCATATATACGGGCGCGAGCGGACAGGCGCCCGAGGGCTTTGACGAGGGCTGCGCGGTGCTCATCTTCTATCAGGTGGGCGAGTTTTTCCAGGACTACGCGACGGGCAGATCCCGCCGTTCCATCTCCGAACTGATGGACATCCGCCCGGACAGCGCGCACGTCATACGGGGCGGCGAGACCCTTACCGTCGATCCCTCCGAGGTGCAGCCGGGCGAGGTCATCTCCGTCGCTCCCGGCGAAAAGATCCCATTGGACGGCGTCATCGTGAAGGGCGCGACCTCTCTCGACACCAGAGCGCTCACGGGCGAATCTCTCCCCCGCGAAGCAGCGGAGGGCGACGCGGTGGTGAGCGGCTCCGTGAACATGACCTCCTCCGTCGAGATCCGCGTGGAAAAAGCCTTCCACGACTCGACGGTGGCGAAGATCCTCGACCTCGTCGAAAACGCCGCGGAACAGAAATCCAAGGCGGAGAACTTCATCACCAAGTTCGCGCGCTGGTACACCCCCATCGTCGTTGCCGCCGCGCTGCTGCTTGCCGTCATCCCGGGCGCCGTGACGGGAGACTGGAAGGAATGGGTCTACCGCGCCCTCAGCTTCCTCGTCGTGTCCTGCCCCTGCGCGCTGGTCATCTCGGTGCCCCTCTCCTTCTTTGCGGGGATAGGCGCCGCATCCAAGCTCGGCATCCTTGTCAAAGGTTCCAATTACCTCGAAAAGTTCGACAAGGCAAACATCTTCGTCTTTGACAAGACGGGGACGCTGACCAAGGGCAATTTCGCGGTGGTGAAGGTCTCACCGGAGAGCGAGAGAGAGCGCATCCTTGCGCTCGCCGCCGCGGCGGAGAGAGGGTCGACGCACCCCATCGCGCGCTCCGTCGTCGAGGCATACGGCGGCGAAGCAGAGGGCGGCTATACCCTCACCGACCACGCGGGCGAAGGCGTAGAAGCCAAAAAAGAGGGCTCCATAATCCTCGTCGGCAACGAGAAACTCATGCGCCGCGCGGGCATAGACTTCATCCCGGAAAATGGCGCAGGCACCGCGCTCTATGTCGCGCATAACGGCGTGTTCGCGGGCTCCTTGCTTGTCGCGGACGAAGTCAAGACCGAGACCGCAGCCGTCATAGGCGACCTCAACGCGATGGGTTGCAGGACGATCATGCTGACGGGCGACAACGAGCGCATCGCGGCAAACGTTGCGGAAAAAGTCGGCGTGACGGACTTCAAGGCTTCCCTGCTCCCGCAGGACAAGGTGGAAGAGGTCGAGCGCGAGCTTAATGCCAAAAAGCCCAAAGACGTCCTCTGTTTTGTGGGCGACGGCATCAACGACGCGCCCGTGCTCATGCGCTCCGACATCGGCATCGCGATGGGCGGAGTGGGCAGCGACGCCGCCATCGAAGCCTCGGACATCGTCCTCATGCGCGACGACCTCACCGGCATCCCCGTCGCCAAGCGCGTGGCACGCAAGACCATGTGCGTGGTGTACGAAAACATCCTCTTCTCCATCATCGTGAAAGTCGCCATCCTCATCCTCTCCGCCGTGGGCATAGCGGGCATGTGGCTCGCGGTGTTCGGGGACGTGGGCGTCGCGGTCATCGCCATCCTCAACGCGATGCGCGTGGGCTCCCGCCGCAGCGTGAACGCGATGAAAACGGGCAAAACCCGCATTCTAACGCACTAAAACAAAAAGACCCGCCTGCACATATGCGCATATGCCGGCGCCCGCCGCAGGCGGGTCTTTTTCATGCGCATATGTGCAAGTCATTATGTTTCCATATATCGCATTTGTCCGCACATGCGCATATGTGCAGGGGTTGCGTTCGCGGATGCTTGCGCATATGTGCAGGGGCGCTGCCCCTGCACCCCGGCGGGGATGTCATCCCCGCACCCCGTATTTGCATTATTGAGCCGAAGGGCGCAGGCAAAGCCGCGCCCTTCGGCTCAATAAAATACGCATCGTGTGTTGACAAATGGGGAGGGGCGGGATATAATACACTTATCGTACACAAAAGAGGTGTGATATGCTGAAGACTTGCTTCCCGGAAAGATTGAAACAACTCCGCCGCGACGCGGGCATGCTGCAGGCGGATCTTGCGGAACACTTCAAGGTCTCCAAGTCCGCGGTGTCGGGATGGGAAGTGGGCAGAAACCAGCCCAGCTATGACATTCTCATCGAAATGAGCATACTTTTCGGCGTCACGGTGGACTATCTCATCGGCAGAAGGAACTATTAGCCGAGAGTGAGCTCCGCTCCTGCCGGAAAGAGACGGCGAGACCATAACACACAAAAACGCACCCCGAATGGGGCGCGTTTCTCTTTCTCTTTTCCTGTTTTACACCGTTGCGCATTCTTTCCTGCCGTGCACGAAAAGTGTTTCGGAGGCACTTACGCTCGGCGCGGCATCTGCGGGGGCGCGGCGCCTATTTCTTCTCCCACGCGGGCAGGATCTTGCGCAAAAACTCCGCCGTATAGCTCGTCTTGTTCTTTGCCACCTCTTCGGGGGTGCCCGCCGCGATCACCCTGCCGCCGCCGTCACCGCCGTCGGGACCGAGGTCGATGATGTAGTCCGCCACCTTGATGACATCGAGGTTGTGCTCGATGACCACGATGGTGTTGCCGGCATCCGCGAGCCTTTGCAGGATGGCAAGGAGCTTCGCGACATCGTGGGTGTGCAGCCCTGTGGTGGGCTCGTCGAGGATGTAGAGGGTCTTGCCCGTGCTGCGTTTGCTGAGCTCGGTGGCGAGTTTCACTCTCTGCGCCTCGCCGCCGGAAAGCGTGGTCGAGGATTGTCCGAGCTTGATATACCCCAGCCCGACGTCGAAAAGGGTCTGGATCTTGGAGCGGATGCGCGGCACGTTTTGGAAGAAGTCCAGCGCTTCCTCCACCGTCATATCCAGCACCTCGGAGATGTTCTTGCCCTTGTATCTCACTTCCAGCGTCTCGCGGTTGTAGCGCGCGCCCTTGCACACCTCGCAGGGAACATAGATGTCGGGCAGGAAGTGCATCTCGATCTTGATGATGCCGTCGCCGTGGCAGTTCTCGCACCTGCCGCCCGAGACGTTGAATGAGAAGCGCCCGGATTTATATCCCCTCGCCTTGGCGTCGGGAAGCCCCGCGAACAGCTCGCGTATGGGGGTGAAGACGTCGGTGTACGTCGCGGGATTGGAGCGCGGCGTCCTGCCGATGGGGCTCTGATCTATGGCGATGACCTTGTCGAAAAACTCCACGCCTTCGATACCGTCGTAACTGCCTTCGACGAGGCTCGCGCGCATGAGACGGTTCGCCATCGCGGGGTAAAGGATCTCGTTGACAAGCGAGGATTTGCCGCTGCCGGACACTCCCGTCACCGCCGTGAAAACGCCCACGGGGAAGGCAACATTCTCGCCTTTCAGGTTGTTCTGCCTGACGCCTTTCAGGACGAGCATCCGCTCCTCCGACACGGCGCGGCGCATCTCGGGCACCGCGATCTTATATTCCCCGGAAAGGTATTTGCCCGTGACGGACTTGGGCTCCGCGATGATGTCCTCGACGCTGCCCGCCGCGACCACTTCGCCGCCGTGCACGCCCGCCCCGGGACCGATGTCCACGACATAGTCCGCTTCGCGGATGGTCTCCTCGTCGTGCTCGACGACGATGAGAGTGTTGCCGAGATCCCGAAGACCTTTGAGGGAAGCGAGCAGCTTCTGATTGTCCTTCTGATGCAGCCCGATGCTCGGCTCGTCGAGGATGTAGAGCACGCCCGTGAGCCCGCTGCCTATCTGAGTCGCGAGCCTGATGCGCTGGCTCTCGCCGCCCGAGAGCGATGAGGAGGAACGCGCGAGAGTGAGATAACCGAGCCCGACGTCCGAAAGGAACCTCAGCCTTGCCTGTATCTCCCTCATGATGCGCTCCACGATGAGCTTCTGCGTGGGGGTGAACTCCGTCTCCGAAAAGAACTTTGCAAGCTCCGTCACCGTCATGCAGCACGCTTCGTAGATGTTTTTGCCTCCCACGGTGACGCTGAGCGCCTCGGGTTTCAGGCGTTTGCCGCCGCACGCCGTGCAGGGCACCTGTTTCATATAGCGGGAGATCTCCATCTTGACCATCTCGGAATCCGTCTCGTTGAAACGGCGGAGAAGGTTATTTGCGATGCCTTCATAGGCGCTGTTGAAGTGCCCGCTGAAAGAGCCCGTGGCGTATTCCATCGGGATCTTGGCGCCGCCGTTGCCGTAGAAGATGAGGTCGAGCACCCACTTGGGCAGGTCTTTGACGGGCACGTCCAGCGAGAAACCGTACTCCTTGGAGAGGGCGCGGAACTGCATCTGCGTCATCTTGCCCGTGTCGATATACCATCCGCTCGCGCGGATGCCGCCCTCGCGCAAAGTCGCGTCGGGGTTGGCGATGAGCTTGTTGACGTCGATCTCGTTGGTGAAACCGAGCCCCGCGCACACGGGACACGCGCCGTAAGGATTGTTGAATGAGAAGAGTCGGGGGGTGAGCTCCTCGATGCTGATCTCGCAGTCAGGGCAGGCGTAGCGGGTGGAATAGAGCACCTCTTCGCCGTCGTAGTCCACCACGGCGAGCCCGTCGGCGAGCTTGACCGCGGTCTCGAGAGCCTCGGTGAGACGGCGGTCTATGCCCTCTTTCACAACCAGCCTGTCCACCACCACGCTTATGTCGTGCTTGACGTTCTTGTCAAGGTCGATGTCCTCGTCCAAAGTATAATTGATGCCGTCCACACGCACGCGCACGAACCCCGCGCGCTTGTAGGTCTCGAGCTGTTTGACGTACTCGCCCTTCCTGCCGCGCACGACGGGAGCGAGGATCTGCACCTTCGCGCCCGAGCGCGTCTTCACCCTGTCCGCGATCTGATCCACCGTCTGACGGACTATCTCCTTGCCGCACTTTGGGCAATGGGGAGTGCCTGCACGGGCGTAAAGCAGACGCATGTAGTCATAGATCTCCGTCACCGTGCCCACCGTGGAACGGGGGTTGTGCGAGGTGGTCTTCTGGTCGATGGAAACGGCGGGGGAAAGCCCCTCGATATACTCGACATCCGGCTTCTGCATCTGCCCGAGGAACTGGCGGGCATAGCTGGAGAGGCTTTCCATATACCTTCTCTGCCCCTCCGCAAATATGGTGTCGAACGCAAGAGAAGACTTCCCGCTGCCGCTGAGACCGGTGAACACCACCAGCTTATCGCGCGGGATCTCGAGGTCGATGTTTTTAAGGTTGTTTTCCTTAGCGCCTTTGATGAATATCTCTTTCATTTTATGCTCCGCGTCCTTGCGCCGACTCGCGCTGGGACGCCTGTCTACTTGAGTTTTTTGACCTGTTTTTTCAGCTCATTCATCTCGTCGCGCAGCATGATGGCGCGCTCGAAATCGAGTGCGGCGGACGCCGTCTTCATCAGCCCTTTGAGGCGTTCTATCTCACGAACAAGGTCTTGAGGCGACAATTTGACCTTGTCAACCTTCTTTTTGGTGATCTCGAGCGTATTTTTGAACTCGCTCTTTATGGTCTTTGGGACGATGCCATGCTCGCGGTTGTACTCCGCCTGGATGCCGCGCCTGCGTTCCGTCTCGCCGATGGCGCGGCGCATGCTGTCCGTCATCTCGTCGGCGTACATGACCACCCTGCCTTTGGCGTTTCTCGCCGCTCTGCCCACCGTCTGTATGAGCGCGCTCTCGCTGCGGAGAAAGCCCTCCTTGTCCGCGTCGAGGATGGCGACCAGCTCCACTTCAGGGAGGTCCAGCCCCTCGCGCAGCAGGTTGATGCCCACCAGCACGTCGAACTCCCCCTGCCTCAGCGCGCCCACGATGTCGATGCGCTCCAACGTGTCGATGTCCGAGTGCATATACCGCACCTTGATGCCCACCTCTTTGAGGTAGTCCGTGAGGCTCTCCGCCATCTTTTTGGTGAGGGTGGTGACGAGCACTCTGCCGCCGTCCGCCGTCACGCGGTTTATCTCCCCGATGAGGTCGTCCACCTGCCCCTTGACGGGCTTGACGGAGATCTCCGGGTCGAGAAGACCGGTGGGACGGATGAGCTGCTCCGCCACTTCGTCCGCGCGGTCGAGCTCGTACTGCCCCGGCGTCGCCGAGACGCAGACCATCTGATTTATGCGGCTGTCGAACTCCTCGAAGTTGAGGGGACGGTTGTCGTACGCCGCGGGCAGGCGGAATCCGTAGTCCACCAAATTCTTTTTTCGCGCGCGGTCGCCGTTGTACATCCCCCTGAGCTGCGGGAGGGTCATATGGCTCTCGTCCACAAAGCAGACGAAGTCCTTGGGGAAGAAGTCGAGCAGCGTATAGGGGGGCTGTCCGGGCTTCCTGCCGTCGAAATAGCGGGAATAGTTCTCGATGCCGGAGCAATATCCCATCTCGCGCATCATCTCCACGTCGTAGTTGACGCGCTCGTCTATGCGCTGCGCCTCGATGAGCTTGCCGCCTGCGCGGAAGAACTCCACCCTCTCCTCCTTGTCCGCGAGGATACGGCGGAAGATCTCCTCCCTGTCCCCGCTCATGACATAGTGAGTGGCGGGGAAGATGACGGTGTGCTTGAGCTCGTTGATGGTGACGGCTGTGACGGCGTCCAGCTCGCTTATCCTCTCCACCGTATCCCCGAAAAACTCCACTCGTATGGCGATCTCGGAGCTGCCTGCGGGGAAGATGTCCACCGTGTCGCCGCGCACGCGGAAGGTGGAGCGCACAAAGTCGAAGTCCGAGCGCTTATACTGGATGTCCACCAGCCTGCGGATGAGCTCGTCGGGCTCGAGGGTGTCCCCCTCACGCACGGAGACCGCCTGCGAATAGTAGTCCACGGGCGCGCCCAAGCCGTAGATGCACGAGACGCTCGCCACCACGATGACGTCGCGGCGTTCGCAGAGGGACGCCGTCG
>CASDRL010000080.1 GCA_949283145.1 uncultured Clostridia bacterium
GGCGGGCGCTTCGAGCAGCTCTCTCATCCTCACGATGCGGCGGTGCTTGTTGGGCACCTCGATGCCGATGGCGTTCTGCCCCGGGATGGGCGCGAGGATGCGGACGCTCTTCTCCTCCATCTTCATCGCGATGTCGTTCTCATATCCGACAAGGGTGCTGACCGACCTGCCCCTCGGCATCTCCACGCGCAGAGTGTACAGCGAGAAGGTGGGACCCACCTTGATCTCCTTCACTTCGGACTGCACGCCGAAGGACTCAAGCACGCTGCGGATCGCTTCCTTTTTCGCCTCGTAATCCTCCTGCTGATCCACCGCTTTCTCCGCGGGTCTCAACAGGCTGAGCGGAGGCGCGACGTAAGGCTTTTTGGGAGTCGCCTGAGAAATGGCCTGATCGATATTGACCTGCGCCATGCGCTCGCCGCTCTCCTTTGCCACCTTCTTTGCGAGGTTCTCCGTCTTTTGCAGGCTGCGTTCCTTGTTCTCACGCGGCGCATAGGTGCGCTTGGCGCGCTCCTCGGCAATGCGCTCGTAGCTTGCGAGCGGCGGCGCGGTCGCGCGCGCTTTCGCGATGTTTTCGAGCTGCTGCTTCGCAAAAATGGACTGCTGGATGACGGGACCGTCCCCGCCGAAATCCACGTTCTCTTCCTTGGGAACGCCCTTCGCGATCGCCTCTTCCATGCGCCTGCGCGTCTCCGCGCTGCCCGCGTTCGCATCGGGAGCGATCATGCCGGAAGAGGGCACGGCAGGCTCCTTCCGCACTTCGTCCGCATTGCGGCGCACGGGTTCCGTACGCGAAACCGCCTCATTCCGCGTCTCGGGCTGAACACGAGGCACCGGCTCATCGCCGCGTGCTGGCGGTTCCGTCCTGTCGGCGGGCGCATACCCGCCGCCGAACATTCTGTCCGTTCTCTTTTCTTCGTTTTCGCCGCGGGATGCCGCCGTCCCTCTGAACGCCCTAGGCACTCCGTCTCCGCTCGCCGCGGGACGATCGGTCGCCGCCCGTGCGGAGGATACGGCTTGTCCGGAAACGGCATTCCTCGCCGCCTCAACGGTGTCGTTCTTCTCGTATGCCTGCGTCTCGGGAAGAGTGTGCGCGGCGGGCGCCTGCGCCTTCTCCTCCCCCGTTATGGCTCGGGTCACGCTGCCGTGCATCCCCGCCATATTGGACGCGGAGACACCGGGTGCGGCGGGCTCTTTGTTCTGTTCGTGCTGTCTGACGCCGCGGGAGGGCTTGGGCACTTCGCGCCTCACCGTTCCGGTGCCGGGCGCCTGCTGCGGCGAGGGCGCATTCCCGAAACCGCCTCTCGCGTCCTCGGAAGAGGATGAAGGGCTCAGCATTTCGCCGAATTGTCTCGTCCTGTCCGCTTTGAGCGCGTCGAAAGAGGAATAGCCGAGTGCTGCGGCTCCCCTCGCGTTCGGATCGATGATGTTGCCGGAGTCTTTTTCCGCGGGCTTCTCTTCGGCGCGTTCCTCGCCGAAATAGCGTTCCCGCACGAAATCCCTTGCCATGGAATCCGTGCCGTCAACCCCCAGCCTGCGTCTCAATTCGTTGCGGCGCTGCGCGCTGTACGGCGCGCCGGGGCTCATGAGCGCTTCATCGGGGTTGGTGATGGTGCGGTAGGCGGAAAAACTGTCCTCGGAAGGCTCTCTGCTGAACAAAATATCACGAGCAAGGCTCTGCGAAGAAAATCTGTCCGGGGCTGTGCGCTGTTCGTCCTCCTGTCTTGCCGCCGCGTTGGGATAAAGAGGATCGTAGCCGCCCGATCTTCCGCTCTGTTTCTTGCCGCGGGAAAGCGGGTCTCCCTCGACATCCACGACATAAAGAGAATTTCCGCCCTCGCCCGCCGAAAAATCGGTGAGCACGGGGCCTTTCTGTCTGTCCAGCCTGCTGCCCTTGCGCGGACGTTCGCGTTTGGTCTCCGCTACGGAAACATAGGTGACGTCCTTCTTGATGGAAGGCAGCAGCGCGAAAAACGCGAGCACGAAGAACACCACGCATACCACGACGAGCGCGCCCACTGTGGTGATGAGTTTCATCAGAGGATAGGAGATGATGCCGAAGAGCATCCCTCCAGCGGTGTTCATACCGTCGTAACACGCGATGAGATAGCCGCCGTAGTCCTCTCCTATAATGTGCGCGGACGAAGAGTAGACGTGCAGAGCCCACACCCCCGCAAAGAACATCAGCGCGAGTTTTACGATCTTGCCGGGACGCGCCTTGACGCGGAAATTGAAGATGACCGCAACGCCCGCCGCAGCCGCGACGAGGCAATAGGCAAAGTCCGCCAGCCCGAAAAAGCCGACGAACACCGACGCGACCATTTCCCCGACGCCGCCGAAAGCGCCGCAGTCGCAGATGAAGATGAAAAGAGCGATGAGAAGGATGAGCACCCCGAGTGCTATCCTGTTGCCCGTATTGGCTCTCATCTGCCTTGTATCGTTCATTCCTTTCCTTCCCCGGGGCGCTCACACGCCCGCGCGACGGGTGCGCCGCACCCGATATCGTATTTTAGATGATTATACCATACAATATATCCGAATTCAAGCGGAATTTATACCACTCGCAAAATAGACGGCTGCGGGATCGAGCCCGCATTATTCTGTCCGGCATATCGCACGGTCCCGATCGACGATGACAGTATAAAACACGGCGTGCACCGAAAAGGGGACGCGGCGGAAAAAATCCCGCCGCGTCGTCTCGTTTCCGTTTTCCGCTTTCGGTTTTGCCGTCAAGCGCCGTCACTCCCACCCGCACCGATATAAGTAAGCGTTAAAAGCAAGCCACGAATGTCTCGCCGTCAAGCGCCCTCTCACGCCGCGTCTCGCTTCCGCTCGCCGCCGCTCGGATGCCCGAAAAACTCAAACCATTCTCATTTTGGGCGAAAAGTATTATACTTTTTTGTCAAAAAGAGAATACCCGGGCTTTTCTGAGGTGCCGTATTGCCGTTTGAAGTTTTCCTCGTTCTTCTTTATGTAGCGCGCAAAAAGCTCCTCACTGCCCATGCCGGCGCGGTTGCACATCCCCACGAAAAAGTGGAGTATGTCCACCAGCTCCTCCCTGACGTTGCCGATGTCCACGGGTTTCGGGTTCTTCCACCACTTGAAGTTGACCTCGGCGATGAGCTCCGCAAGCTCCGAGAGCATCGCGAGCGTCTGCTTCTGGATCCACTGCTCCGGGGTGACGTCTTCGAGCCCCCTGTTTTTGATGACGTCTTGGTCGAACTTTTCCTGCATGGCGAAGATGACGTCCAGCTTGTCCATTCCGCCGAAGTCCACGCCCTTGAAGAACTCGTTGTCAACGCTCATTATCTTTTCCGACATTTTTTATCCTCTGCTTCCGTGACACTCGATGTCACGCTTCTTTTATCATCTTTCTCACGTCCGTGACGGCGGGAGCGACGCAGCTTGCCGACACCTGCGAGAAGTCGAACATCCTCTCCGCAAGGCGGCTCACATCCGCGATGGTCACCGCCTCCGCTTTGGCGATCTGCTCGTCGATGTCGTAGAGCTTCCCCGTGGCGACGGCGTGCCGTCCCATCCCCCGCATGACCGCGGAAGTGCTCTCCTGCCCCAGCACCATGCCGGTGACGATCTGTTCCTTGCCCTTTTTCAGCTCCTCGGGGGTGATGCCGTCCGCGAGCAGCTGCTCTATCTCCCGCTTTATCGCCCCCACCGCGAGTTCCACGTTGGCGGGGTTCAGCGAGGTGTAGATGATGAAGGCGCCGTTGTTTTCGTAGGAAGTGGGATAGCCCATGATGCTGTAA
Organism: uncultured Clostridia bacterium; assembly: GCA_949283145.1. Taxonomy (GTDB): domain Bacteria; phylum Bacillota; class Clostridia; order Christensenellales; family CAG-917; genus Limadaptatus. The sequence continues at coordinate 3,765 of CASDRL010000080.1, forward strand.
CACAGCCCCAACTTCTCTCTCACGCTCTGGAAGAGACGGGAGGACATCTCCATGCCGAAGACGGCGGCGAGCAGCCTCGCCGTCACCGCGTCGTCCGTGCCGTATGCCGCCCCCGGGAACGCGAAAGCGATGTGCGCCTGCTCTATCTCCTTCTTGGCGTGGGCGAATGCGCCCTTCATGGGGGCGGGGGCGATCCCCGCGCACGGGCTGCTCTTCCCCTCCTTGAACCTGCTCTCGAAATACTTCTCCGCAAGGGCGACCGCTTCCTCGCGCGTGATGTTGCCCGCAAGCGAAAGCACGGTGCCGGAGGAGACGTAAAACTCGTCCTTATAAGCCCTCAGATCCTCCGCTGTCAGCGCGTTCAGGCTCTTGCGGGTGCCGAGGATGGGCTTTTCCAGCGGATTGCCCTTGAAAAACGCGGAAGATAGTTTCTCCATGCACAGGTCGTCGGGAGTGTCCTCGCTCTCGCTCAGCTCTTCAAGCACCACTTTCCTCTCCTTTTTGAACTCGGAAGGGTCGAAAGCGGCGTTGAAATACATGTCGGAGAGCACGTCCAGGCACTCCGCCGCGTGCACGTCACGGGAGAGGGTGTAATAGCAGGTGCAGCTCTTGGTGGTGTAGGCGTTGATCTGCGCGCCCAAAGAGTCGATGTCGTTTGCGATGTCGAACGCCGTGCGGGTCTCCGTCCCCTTGAAGAGCATGTGCTCGATGAGGTGGGAGATGCCGGAGCGCTCGGGCGTTTCGTAGACCGATCCCGCCCGCACGAACACGCCAGCGGAGACCGACCTCACCGCGGGATTTGGAGCCACGACCAGCTTCAACCCGCTGTCAAAAGCGATCAATTCGTTCATGCCGCTATTATACCACATATCCCCGCCCGCGCAAACATAATTTGTAGCATGAAAGAACGCCGTTTCCGCACCTTCACCTCAAACCTCATCATATGCGCCGTACTGGGCGCCGTGCTCGTCACCGCCCTCTTTGCCGTGACGGACGCGGGCGAGGCGGTCATCACGGGAGGCGCGGTCTACGAGGGCGACCGCGACGGGGGCAAAGTCGCCCTGATGTTCAATGTCTACGAAGGGACGGAATATGTCGAAAAGATCGCGCGCCTGCTCTCGGAGCGCGGCATGAGAGCCACTTTCTTCCTCGGCGGCATATGGGCGGAAAGGAACGGCGACACCGTCATACGCCTCGCCGCGGACGGCTTCGAGCTGGGCAACCACGGCTATCTGCACCGCGACCACGCCGCCCTCTCCGCCGAGCGCAACCGCTCGGAGATCGTCGTCACGGAACGGCTGCTTTCCGCCACCCTCTCCGACCTTCCCGCAGAAGAGCGCGCCGCCGCCCTCCCCAAACTCTTCGCCCCGCCCTCGGGCAGCATGGGCGACGCCATGCACGCCGTCTGTGAGGAGCTCGGCTACACCGTCGTAATGTGGACGAGGGACACGATAGACTGGCGCGACCACGACGCCGATCTCATCACCGAGCGCGCCCTCCGCGACCTCGCCGCAGGCGACCTCATCCTCATGCATCCCACCGCAGAGACCGTGAAAGCCCTCCCCGCCATCCTCGACGGCATCGCCGCGGCACACCTCACCGCCGACACCGTCACCGCCGTCCTCGGCGGCGCTTGAAATGCGCATCCGCCGTCAAGCGGAAAAATCGCTTTTTGAAACCGTGCTCCTCGAAAATGCGGCTTAAACACGCAAAAAACGGCGGATAAACCGCCGTTTGCTCATAACATGCAACGATCGGGAAACGCGGGCATTAAACCCTCGTCGCCCAGACGCCCGTAATGGGCGCGGTCATGTCGTAGGTCGCCATATCGGCATATGCGATGTCCAGCGTCGCGTTCTCTCCCGCGCCCTCGACCACAACATAATAGGTCTCGCCCTCCACGCCCATGAACGATGCGAGGAGCTCATTCCCGTCCACGTCGTACAGCGTGACTTTATCTATGTTCTGCCACGATATCACGTAATTCATGGTGGCGACGGGAGAGAAGTAACACAGCCTTGACGCGGTCTCGCTTATGGTGTTGCTCCCGAAGCTCAGCCGCCAAACTTCCGGATCCACGCTGTAAGCGGAATCACTCACGCTGCCCGGAGACAAAACGATATAGCTCGGCACATTCGGGATGCAGGAGATATATTGCGAAAGCTCTTTCCCGCCGAAACACGTTTTCTTTAACACCGAGATACTCAAGGGGTCGTCATCCGAACTCCCGCTCCTCGAATAGATCTCCGCCGTCAAGCTCCCCGTCTCAACGGCGACATTCAGCCACACATTGTTGCTGTACGGCGTGATGACGGAGTACGCCGTATCATAGGGAGAGGCGTAGCTTCCGGTATTTACCTTGAAGGTATACTCTTTGCCGAATTCTATGACAGGCGGCTCCTCCACCCGCAAGGTCACTTCCGTGCCGGCTTCACCGTACAAAACAAGGAAACGCCGCGAGCTGTAGCCACTGTAAATATAGCCGTGCGGATCGGTGCCGCGAGCCCCGTACTCGGAGTCGTAGTTCATATTGCCGTAATAGGCGTCTACACCGACGCTCTCACCCGTTACGTACCAGTTGAGCATCGTATATTTCTCCATCGGCAATTCCACCACCTCGTCACCGTTTTCGCCGAAGGTGAAAGTCAGCTCATCGCCCGCACTGAGCACGGTGGGCGTGATGTCGGTCATAATGTCAAAAATGACGGGGCTGTCGGTGAGATTTTTGCACTCGATATGCAAAGGCTCATATGCATTCCCCCGCACCTTGAGCGTCGCTCCGTCGGCGGAACGCTCCGCCACACCGTCGGCGCACACAAATTCGACATCTGCTCCGGTGGCGGTGAAAGTGTAATCGGAGGAAAAAATCGGTTGAAACACAAACGGCACGGTCTCTCCCGCGAGAGCGTAGACCTCTTGCGCGTCGAAATAGTCGGCGTCGAGAAGAAGTTCGGCACCGTTCTCCCTATCCTTGGTGAGACGCAACACATACTCCTTCTCCACAAACGCCCACGCCCAATCTTCGGCATCTTGCGGCACCTGCGTTTTTGAATAGCAACTGAAAGTGAACTCGAATTTGTACACGCCCTCTATGACGGGCCATTGCGCGAAAGGAAAAATGCCGCCCGCCGGATCCGCGCACTCCTGTCCGCTCACCGAGTTAAAATAACCCCAGGGATCATACGCGGATCCGTCATATCGATAGACGGTCAAAGACAGGCAATCCGCCGGCGTCAGCTCCCTCACGTCGGTAGCCTCTCCGTCCTCCGCGTCGATCACCACATCGACGTCGTCAAACTGCGGGATGTCCGAAGACGTGAGCGTGCGCCCCGTCTCCGCGTCGCGGATCGCAACGCCGATGGCGGTGCCTTGGGTGGGGATCTGTATCACGTCACCGCTCTCTATCACGGAATAATCGTACGGGTCGTATAAGACGATCTCCACTTCACGCCTGCCATCCTCGTTGTTGCACGCGACAAGCGCAATACACAATGCCGCCAGCAACAAACCGACCAAAATGACTATGAAACCCTTTTTCATCTCCGCATCTCCTATGTGCAAACGATGCAAGACTTCCCCGACCCGCGCAAACGGGTCCTTCCTTTAACCATATTATAACATTGCTTATTTTAAAGTCAATACCCCCCTGCGAGGGTGTTAGTCGCGCTCCCTGTGGGGGAATTATTCCCCCACACCCCCGAGCTATTGTTTTGTTGCCTCCTACCCCTGTTTTGTCAAGGAGCAGCGCCGAAAAATTTCGCGGGCAGCGCCCGCTAAAATTTTCGCGCCCTTGACAACGACGAAAACAACATAATAAACACACGCGCGGAGCGGTTTCCCGCTCCGCGCCTTAGTAGCTATATGACCCGCCGAACACCGTTCGGCGGACTATTTTCCCCGCCGAACTTTCGGCGGGGCACCAAAAAAACACTCACCCAAAGTATTCGTCGTGCTCGGAGACGCTTCGAATATGCTGTTCGTCTCGCGGGTGAGTTAGAATTTCCCCCTCCTTCCCTTCGGGCTTTCCTCCCCCGTGTCCGATTAGAGTTCAGTACTCCTAAAATGCGGAACTTACTTTCCGCCTCTTGAAAAAAGTTTGGGTCTCGCACTTACATAATCGAGCGGCGAACAGTACTCACCGAGAACCCGGCACGGGCGGAGGAATTCGGCGCTCGCGCACAACGCCCGTGCCTACTTAATGTTTCGTCGGCGCTCGGCACTCA
>CASDRL010000081.1 GCA_949283145.1 uncultured Clostridia bacterium
TAAGTCCCGCATTTTGGGAGATGTGAACTCTATTCCGAGTGGGGGAGGAGTCCCGGAGGGGAGGAGGGGGTCTGTCACTCCCATGTCAGAGAACGGCAGCTTGTTTTCTTCTATGAGCACGCCGCAACTTTTGAGGGAGCATCACCCCCGAGACGAACAGCATGATAGAGCGTGCTTGAGCGCGACGAACGCGGGGGCGTGTTTTATGAGCGGTGTTAGGGGGGCTTCGTTGCTGCTGTCGGCGTGCGCGGGGGCAAAAGTTGGTGAAATTGTGCGCTTAATGTGCGCGCGCGTGTTGACCTGCGCGGAATTTTTGTATAAAATATATGTAATTGAGTGTTTCGTCATTTGCGTGCGTGTGGGCGCGGGTGTGTGCCTGCGGGCGTGAGACGGGACGGGCGGCTTTTCCGCAAGAGGAAACTGACAATAATTTCAAGGGGAGACATATGAAGTACATCATTTCTCATGACATCGGCACCAGCTCCGACAAGGCAGTGCTCGTCGACTTTGACGGCAACATCGTCACCACCGTGGCGGAGCCTTATCCCACCTATTATCCCGCTCCCGCGCATGTGGAGCAGGATCCCAACGACTACTGGAAAGCCGTTTGCGTCACCTCCAAAGCCGTCGTTGCCAAGGCGGGCATCAAGCCCGAGGACGTCAAGGGCATCGTCTTTTCCACGCAGGCGCAGGGCGTCATCCCCGTGGACGAGAAGGGCAACAATCTGATGAACAACATCACCTGGGTGGACGGCAGAGCGGAAGAGCAGGCGCAGAAGATCATGAACCGTCTGGGCGGCACCAAGGTGTTCACGATGATCGTCGGCACCCCCATCATGGGCAAGGACTGCGTCGCCAAGATGGCGTGGGTGAAGGAGAAGCGTCCCGAGATCTACGCCAAGACCAAATATTTCCTCGACGTCAACGGCTGGCTCAAATTCAAGTGCACGGGTGAGATGTACGCCGAGCTTTCCGGGGCGTCCTCTTACGGTCTCGACCTCAAGAAGAAGAGCTGGATGGCGGCGTTCCCGCTCATCGGCGTGGATATGAAGCGTCTGCCCCCTCTTTGCAAGAGCACGGACAAGATCGGCAAGGGTCTCACCGCAAAAGCCGCGGAGGAGACGGGGCTCCCCGTCGGCACTCCCGTTTTCGGCGGCTGTGACGACGTGCAGTCCGCGGTCGTGGGCAGCGGCATGTGCGGCGAGGGCGAGGTGCACATCTATCTCGGCACCTCCGCGTGGGTGGCTTTCCCCTCCAAGACCGCAAGCAAATTCATGCACGGCGCGGCGGCGATCCAGTCCGCCGACCCCGATATGAACCTCATTGCAGGAATCACCGAGGCTGCGGGCAGCAACATCCAGTGGATCTGCGATCAGTTCTTCAAACACGAAAAGGCTGAGCTCGGCGACGGCATCTATGAGTATATGGACAACGTCATCCACAACGTCCCCGCCGGCTCCGACCACCTCATCTGCACCCCGTGGATGCTGGGCGAGAGGTGTCCCGTCTCCAGCACGACCACCCGTGCGACCCTTTTCAACATCAATCCCACGCATACCCGCGAGCACCTCATGCGCGCGGTCTACGAGGGCATCGCGTACAACCTGCGCTGGATCCTCGACAACTACCGCAAGGACTACGGCATCGAGGGCAACAACTTCCGCATCATCGGCGGCGGCGCGCTGGACAAGGGCTGGATGCAGATCATCGCGGACGTGACGGGATGCACCTTCTCCGTCGTCAAGAACCCGAGGAACGCGGGAGCGCTGGGCAGCGCCATCATCGCGCTCATCGGACTCGGCGAACTCAAGAGCTTCTCGGCTGCAAAGAATTTCGTGCAGATCGAGGCGACCTACAAGCCCGACAAGGCGAATAAGGCGATCTACGACAAGCTCTTCTCCGACTACAAAACTCTTTATGCGGCGCTCAAAAAGCCGTATATCAAAGCAAATTCCAGAAGATTCGAGGGCATGGAAAAATGATGAACGAACAAGTTTACGAGAACATGAAAAAGTATGCCGCGATGCTCGCGGGCGACGGCTATGTCGAGTGCGGCTATATCGCGGTCAAGGCGGACGACGGGCTTTACATCACCGCCCCCGACGCCGATTTCAAGGACCTCGCCGAGGACAAGATCACATTTGTCACCGACAAGTCCGTCGAGGAGCTTGAGGGCAACTTCCGCGCGGCGGCGGTGCTCCTCATCTGCGCGCTCAACGCCAAGAAAGACGACGGCGCGGCTGCCATCGTGGACAGCAAGAGCATCCTCGAGTTTTCCGCAAGGAAGATGACCTTGCCGCCCATCCTTGAGGACTCCGCGCAGATCAACGGCGTCAGCGTCCGCGCCACCAAGCAGAATACGGCGGCGGAAGTGGTGGGAGCCATCTCCGGCGCGCGCAACGCCTGCTTCCTTCCCGACGCGGGTGCCGTGGTCACCGGACGTACGCTCGCCGAGGTCTACACCTGCACCCTCGTGCTCGACAAAGCCTGCAACGGCTATCTCCTCGCAGAAAAGAAGGGCGGCGCTCAGCACCTCAACGCCTTCGAAGCGTGGCTGGAGCACATGGTCTACAAGCTCAAATACAGCAAGAAGAACCAGTCCTCTCAGAAGGCAGCGGAGGAGGGCAAAGAGGTGGACACCGCCGAAAAGCCTTCCGCCATCGACACCGATGAGCTCCGCGCCGTCGCGCAGGAGATCAAGGACGCGGGCGTCAAGCTCCTCGAAGAGAACCTCGTGCAGGGCACTTGGGGCAACATCGCCGTCCGTCTCAACGACAAGGAGATGATGGCGACTCCCTCCGCCCTTGATTATGTCATGCTCAAGCCCGAGCAGATGGCGATCGTCGACATGGAGAGCATGGAATGGCGCGGCTCCAACAAGCCCACCAGCGAAAAGGGCGTCCACGCCGCCATCCTCAAGATGCACCCCGAAAGCAAAGTCACCGTGCACACTCATCCCTTCTACGGCTCCATCCTCGCCGCGATGAGGAAGCCTCTCGAAGTGCCCGAAGAGTACCGTGACATCCTCGGTGCCACCATCCCCGTCAGCAAGTTCGCGCCCTCCGGCACCCCCTGGCTCGTCAAGAACGTTGCCGCCGCCATCGGCGACGCCCCCGCCTGCATCATCGCCAGCCACGGCATCGTCGTCCGCGGCAAAGATATGGACGAGGCGTTTGGGATATGCCGGGCCTTGGAGGACGCCTGCCGCGCCTACCTCGAGAGCTGACGGCGCTATTTCGCGAATTGCTTTGTCAGAGCGCTTGTTCCGGCTGCTCACGTACGCCTTAGTACGCTCCGCGCCTGAACAAGCGCTCTTTCGCGCACTTCATCGAAATATCGCCGTCAGCGAACAGGGGTGCTTTCGCGTTCTGCATCCAAATATCGCGCTCAGCAAGCTGACGCTGTTCGGGGTCCCCGCGGGAAAAATCTTAGATTTTTCTCGTGGGGTAGATTGGCGACCTGCTTTGTCAAAGCCCCGTTCTAAGCCAGGGTTTCGTCGTGTTCAGGCACGCTCTATCAAGCTGTTCGTCTCGGGGGTGAGCTTGAATTCCCCCTCCTTCCCTTCGGGCTTTCCTCCCCCGTGTCCGAAAGGGCTTCACTCCTCCTAAAATGCGGGACTAACTTTCCGTCTCTTGAAAAAAGTTTGGGTCTCGCACTTGCATA